>CAMDPA010000292.1 GCA_945903565.1 Devosia equisanguinis
CCGGCCAATCCGGGTAACCCTCGACCCCACATCGGGGGTGAGTCGCCTCGTTCGTGGAAGGGACATACAGTCTGGGTCAAGCGTCGATGCGGAGCATCGCGTCCGCGCGTAGCGCGGCTCCGCCACGACGCGATGACGCGCGACCCAGCTTCCGCGGCACGTCGATAAAAGCTGGGTCGCGCTCGATCGTCGGCTCGCGCAGCCGATCTCGACTTGACCCAGCCTACGCCGCTCACCACTAGAACTTATCACCCTTCTCGATGCGATACGTCCCCTTCGGATCCTGGATCGCCACCAGGCGGATGATGCAGCCGTCGCCACGGTCCCAGTTCCACGGGAAAAAGGCAAACGTCGAGCGCTTGCCCGTCACCTTGTCGAGATCGCCGCCGACGTTCTCGATGCCGAGAATGCCGTTGGTGAACAGCTTGCGATGCACCGGCTCCCACTCGGGATGATCTTCCTTCCAGTCGCGGCCGCCCGACCACTCCTTGTACTCCGCCTGCAGATGCGGATGCAGCGGGCCGTTGCGATGCGGGCCGATCGCGGTCGCCAGCGGGTGGTCATTCGCCTGGGTGTCGTGGCCGACGACCTTGACCTTCTTTTCGACGAACCAGTCGCCAGCGGACTTCACGAAGCCCGGGCACTTGCAGAAATAGTCCTCGCTGTCCTCGTACTGGTGATGCCAGCCGGTGTTGACGATCACCACGTCGCGCGGGCGCACGGTCTTGCCGGCGGCCTTTTCCAGATCGTCATAGCCGATCGGCTCCCACATCTTCTTGGGGATCGAGACGACGATGCCGGAGCCGAAGAAGTGCGGCAGCGGCACCTCGTCGATGAACGGCGTGCCCTGCACGACGTGCGCGGGCGCATCGATATGCGTGGTGTTGTGCATCGAGGTCGTGATGCGCTGCGACAGCACGCCCGACT
The DNA here is from genome assembly GCA_945903565.1 of Devosia equisanguinis. Lineage (GTDB taxonomy): Bacteria > Pseudomonadota > Alphaproteobacteria > Rhizobiales > Hyphomicrobiaceae > CAMDPA01. The sequence continues at coordinate 928 of CAMDPA010000292.1, forward strand.
TCGCCATGTAGTGAATGCGCTCGATCTTCACGTCCTCGAAGTACGGCCAGTTCGGCGACTGGAAACCGAACCGATGCGAGAGATTGTAGAACTCGAGCCCCATCTCGTTCTTGAGGTTTTCCTCGAACGAGACGCCGCGGATTTTCTTGACCAAGTGATGTTTCCTCCATGAGTGCACACCTGCCCCCCGGCGGGGACCGGCAAAGCGGTTTTTAGATGGGAACCAAGGCGATAGGCGATTTCTAGCCGTCGGCTTGGCGCGCTGCAACCGGGCCGTGATGTTGCGCATGCGGCAGACTTGCGCCAGGATCGATCCACGAACGTTCATGGGAGTGAAGTCGATGACAGCCACCAATCCTCGCTTGTCCCGCCGTGCTTTCACGACCGGCCTCGGCGCCGCCGGTGCCTTGAGCCTATCGCCCTTCGGAACCGGCCCAGCTTTCGCCAAGGCCCCCCTTGCTGGCACCCAAGTGCCGGCTGCCGCCCGCATGAAGGTCGGCAAGATCGAGATCACCGCGCTCTGCGACGGCTACACCAACCTCAACGAGAAGCTGTTTCCAAAAGCGAACGAGGCGCGCGCCAAGGAGCTGCGGGCCGCGGCCTTCCTGAAGCCGGGCGAGATGCCGATTCCCGTCAACGCGTTCCTGGTCAACACCGGCGACAAGCTGATCCTGATCGACGCGGGCAACGCGCTCAACTACGGGCCGACGATGGGCCACTTGCCCGATGCGCTCGAAGCCGCCGATATTGAGCCCGAGCAGATCGACGCGGTGCTCGTCACCCACGTGCACCCCGACCACACCAATGGCCTGCTGACCGACAAGGGCGCCCGCGCCTTCCCCAAGGCGGAACTGATCATCCAGAAGCGCGAGCACGACTTCTGGAACGATCCGGCCAAGCTCGGCGGCGCCACACCCGGCATGAAGCGCCTGCTCGACATGGCGATCCCCGTGTTCAAGCCCTACGCCAAGCAAACCCGCATGTTCGAGGGCGCGACGGAAATATTCCCCGGTATCCGCTCGGTGCCGCTGTTTGGGCATACGCCGGGCCACACCGGCTACATGATCACGTCCGGCACGGACACGCTGTTCGTGTGGGGCGACGTGGTGCACTTGGCCCCGTTCCAGTTCGCCGAACCCGAGTGGTCGATCGTCTATGACGGCGATCCCGACATGGCGATCGCCACGCGCAAGAAGACGCTCGACATGGTCGCGACGGACAAAATCGCCGTAGTCGGCGCGCACCTGCCGTTCCCCGGCAAGGGCCACGTCGTCAAAGCGGGCACCGGCTACCAGTTCGTCCCGTCCGGCTTCGAACCGGCGCTGTAGTGCACGCGGGGTCAGCGTGGGGTCAGACCTCGCGCTGACACGTCGAGGTGAATTGCAACCTCGAAGCGCGGGGTCTGACCCCGGGTTTCCCGGCATCGCGACTATCGCCAGCCGATGGCAGCCCGCAACCAATCCTTTGCGTCCCCGGACGAGTGCTTCGACCTGTAAGGTCGGAGCGCGAAGATCCGGGGTCTTGACCCTTCTCAGGCCGGGAAGATCCCGGATAACCTCGCTCCGCTCGGCTTCCGGGAACGCAAACAGGAGGGGAAGCGGCTCAAAGTTGGCGCGTATGGGGTCTGCCCCCGAGTCCAACGCATGGGGTCAGACCTCGCGCTGACACGTCGAGGGTCGATTGCAACCTCGAAGCGCGGGGGCTGACCCCAGGGCTATCGCGTATGAACCGTAGGTCGGGCTGAGGCCGGCAATTCCGCCGGTCGAAGCCCGACGCATCGCTCGGGAATGTCGGGCTTCGCGCAAAGGGCGCTCAGCACCGACCTACGATCGCACGCCAAATGCGATTCCCCTGGGTCTGACCCCGGGTTTACGTCGTCGGCATTGTTCGGCACGGAATATCGAAATCGACGTGATAGTGCTCGTCGTGCCGCGTCGTGGCCTGACGCGCATTGAACGTAACGCGCCCTTTAAGCCGCTGGCCCACTTGGGTGGCAAATAGCAACGGCTGCAGATCGACATCGAAAATCACACGCTTGATACCAATGCCTTCTTGCCGCGCGGCCTGGTCGAGCGCCAGCAGATGCAGTGCCATCGCCTCGAAATCGAGTCTCAAATCGCCGAACCAGCCCTGCTTGTCGAACTCGATCTCGTAGCCGAGATGATTGCCGATTGTCGTCGGCAGTTCGGCGACGCGACCGTTGCCATCGCGCACAGGCACATGGAAGTCGACCGCGGTTCCGTTGCGATGCGAGGCATGCGGCGCAAACCTGCCGCCCCACGGCCATCCCGTCTCGGCATAGATGAAGCGCAACTCCGGACGTTGCCGCGCCACGTCGTTATAGGCGCCATGCATCGCATTGCGTACGCTGCTGTGCACGAAGGTCCGGCCTAGCGCGAAGCCCATTAAGCTGTAGGCGCGGTAGTTCTCGCCGGAAAACGGCAGCCGGCGACCTCGCTCGAGCGAGCCGCCATTGACCTCGCCTCGGCACACGCTGGGCACGCTGCTGTCCCGGCCCAGAAAGGCGATATAGCCGAGGAACCCCGCAATCACAGCAATGGGAGTGGCCAGCAGTACGATAATTACGCGGCGCCAAGGCATTGGCTACTTCCCGATGCGTCGTGACCGGACGCCAGCCGCCCCCTCGCAAGAGAGGGTCAGACCCGCGGGGGCTGACCCTGAGGCCGCCCACGCCCCATCAAGTCTTGACCGCGAACAGCTCCGCCTGATCCGCAGCCTTGATCTCTTTCATCGTCCACGGCAGGCCCTGTTTGCCGATCTCGTCCATGAACGGCTTCGACGGTAGCTGCTCGACGTTGAACACACCCTTACCGCCCCAGTGGCCCTGGAACAGCATCATCGCGCCGACCACGGGCGGCACGCCGGTCGTGTAGGACACCGCCTGCGCGCCGACTTCCTTGTAGCAGTCGTTGTGCTCGCACACGTTATAGATGATCGCGCGCTTCTCCTTGCCGTCCTTCTTGCCGACGAAAATGCAACCGATCGAGGTGCGCCCCGTGTAGTTCTCGCCGAGCGAAGACGGCGGCGGCAACAGCTCTTTCAGGAACTCGATGGGTATGACGGGGTTGCCCTTATACATGACCGGATCGATCCGGGTCATGCCGACGTTCTGCAGCACGTCGAGGTGCTTGATGTAGTTGTCGGAGAACGTCATCCAGAACCGGATCTGCTTCAGGCCCTTGATGTTCTCGACGAGGCTCTCCTCCTCCTCGTGATAGATCAGGTAGCTCTTGCGCGGACCGACTTCGGGATAGTCGACCATGCAGGCGATCGACAGCGGATCGATCTCGATCCACTTCCCGTCCTTCCAGTATTTGCCGCGCTGGGTAACCTCGCGCAGGTTGATCTCTGGATTGAAGTTGGTCGCGAAAGCCTTGCCGTGGCTGCCGTCGTTGCAGTCGACGATATCGATCTGGCTGATCTCGTCGAACAGGTGCTCCTGCGCGTAGGCGCAATAGATGTTCGACTGGCCCGGATCGAACCCGCAGCCCAGGATCGCCATCAGCCCCTTGGCCTTGAACTTGTCGTGGTAGGGCCACTGCCACGTGTAGGAGAACTTGGCCTCGTCGCGCGGCTCGTAGTTGGCGGTGTCCATGTAGTTAACGCCCGCCTCCAGGCACGCGTCCATGATCGGCAGGTCCTGGTAGGGTAGTGCCATATTTATCACAAGGTCCGGCTTGACCTTCTTCAGTAGTGCAACGGTTTCTGCCACGTTGTCTGCGTCGACTTGTGACACTTCTACCGGTGTTTTGCACCGCGCTGCCACGTCAACGCAGCTCTTCAACCGCCTGGAAGCGAGGTGGATTTTCTTGAACACGTCGCGGTTCATCGCGCACTTCTGCGCCACGACCGAGCCGGCCGCGCCTGCGCCAATAATCAGAACGCTGTCCATCTCAGTCTCCGATTCAAGAGTTCGAGGGTGCCCAGGTCGAGGTGGCCTGCCTGCGCAGTCCAGGGGCATCGTGACGTGCCGCGAGCCATACGGGAGCGGCCAAAGAGCCTACGTCCAGCTCCGGCAATTAGGCCAGAAGCCGGTCACATTCAACCCGCAAGCCGCCTCTCAGGTTACTTTTTGCTGCACCGCCATATCGAGCCTCGCCATTCAAACCGGCACCACGCGATCATGGGCGAACATTACCGTGACGCGCGTTCCTTGGCCGGCCGCGCTGTCGATGCCAACCGTGGCGCCCGACGCGCTTGCCAGCGCACGCACCAGCGGCAGCCCGATGCCCGTTCCCCCGGAGCGGCGGCGCAACGGCTCGGGAACGGCATCGCCTGCCCGCACGTGCGCAAGCTCGGCCGCCGTCATGCCGTCGCCGGTGTCGGCGACCTCGACCACGACCGGGCCGCCGACAGCGTAGCGAGCCGTTACGACGACTTCGCCGCCGGGCGGCGTGAACTTGAGTGCGTTGGCAATCAGATTGTCGAGCATCTGCCGGATGCAGCGGCGATCCGCGATCAGATGAGGCAACGGCGTCCCCAGCGATGCGCGCAGCGTCACGCCCGAGCGCCGAGCCAGCGGCTCGAGTGCCGACACAGTTGCCGCCAGCAGCTCGGCCAAGTCGAGCTCGACAAAAGCCAATGAACCCCGCCCCGGCGTATTGGCGGTTGGATCGAGAAAGCTCGCTAGCACGCTGTTGGCATGCGCTGCGCTGGCGAAAATGTCGGCGGCATACCCGCGGTAGCGATCGCTACCCAGCGGCCCCAAACGTTCGTCGCGCATGATTTCGGCGAGCACCGTGATGGCGCTGAGAGGCGTGCGCAGTTCATGCGCGAGTCTCGCGACATCGAACGCCGCTGGCGGGCCAGCCTCCGCTGCTGGTTCCAGCCGTTCGCCCGCCTTCTTGTCTTCCGTCACGGCCTTACCTCGAGCCTGGTGACCAGCCAGGACGACAACGTCTCACGTTAGATAGGTAGAAGGTGATCGAAAACCACCGTTGGATTTCGCTGCACGCGGTTTCTCTTCCCACATTTGGCGCGCCAGCGTACATTTGCTGCATGGTCGCGGTCGGTTCCGTGGATCTGTCGCTGCCCCGCGCAAGCTCGCATGGAGAACAGTCATGGCCGATATTCCCAAGATGGAAATACCCGACTCGGTTCGGCAAATGGCTGAGAAGAACATCGAGCAGGCCCGCGCCGCCTACGGCCAGGTGCTCGACATGGTCCAGAAATCCCAGGAAACTTTCGGCCGGTCCTCCGAGGCCGTGACCGGGGCCGCACTCGATTTGCAGTCCAAGGTCATGCGGTTCACCCAGGAGAACCTGGAAGCGAACTTCCGTCTTGCCACGGAACTCGCTCGCGCCCGCGATCCCAAGGACTTCTTCGAAATCCAAAGCCGGCATGCGCAGGTCCAGATGACCAATTATGCCCTCCAGGCCCAGGAGCTGGGCCGGCTGATGGCGGAAGCCGCTCAGAAGTCTCAGCCGCGCCGCTGATCGCCCCGCCTCATCGCGCACACGTGGGTGGCGATTGATCTGTTGCGCTTGAGCAACGGCTTCTTCCATGAGACGCAAAATGCTTAGTCCCTTCGCGGCATTTGAGCTCGAAATTACTGGTGTTCAACACGCGATGCACACGGTAGTCGAGGCTACCTCCAAGTCTTGATTCCGAGTGTCCGCCATGGGTTAGAGGCAAGTCCAAAAGCCTTGTTTAGCAATGATCCACAGAGGCGGCGCATCAATTCCCGCACATATTGCGGACGCCTACCCCTGCAACTATAAGCCTCCGCAGGAACTTGGCATTGCTGTATGATCAGGCACGGCATGCAACAATGCAGTGCGGCAATTCGGGTACCGAAGCTTGTCATTTGGGTTGGCGTCGAATATCCAAAGGTGCGCTGCACAACCTAGGGCCTGTCGTCAGTTGAGCCAGAACAGTACGCAAACCAGTGCAACGGCCGCAAGGAAAGTGTTGGCGAGCTTGTCGTAGCGGGTGGCGAGTGCGCGGTATTGCTTGAGGTTTCCAAAGAACCGCTCGACGAGATTGCGCTCACG
>CAMDPA010000293.1 GCA_945903565.1 Devosia equisanguinis
CCGCAACCAGGAGTCCCCCATGCGTTTCCGCCTGAAGAACGGCCTTTCGATCGGTTACAAGACGCGCGGCATCGGACCCGCCATCGTGCTTATTCCGGCCATTGGTCTGCCCAAGGAGTTCTGGGATCCGGTGATTGCCGAGCTCGAGAGCCACTATCGCTGCATCGCGATGGAAGTGCGTGGCCACGGCGAGAGCGACGTGCCGGGTGCTCCGTTCGATATGGATGATCTGTCCGATGACGTGATCGAACTGGTGCGCGCCATCGGCGGCGGCAAGGCGATCGTGGGGGGCTGCTCGATGGGCGGCCAGATCGCGCAGGGCGTCGGCGTCAAGGCGCCGGACATCCTGCACGGCATCTTCATCTCGAACACGGGCTATCTGCGCAACGACAAGATCCGCGAAGTCATGGAAGCACGTGCGGCGGCGGCGGAGAAGGGCATGCCCGGCCCGATCTGGACCACGCTCAATCGCTGGTTCGACGCGGAGTATCAGAAGGCGCATCCCGAGCATGTGTCGCTGGCGCACAACTGGCTGATCAACGCCGATCCGATCGTGCATGCGTGGTCGTGGCGCGCGATCAAGGGGCTCAACTATGCCGAGCGGTTGAAATCGTTGAAGGTGCCGGCGTTGGCAATCGCGGGCGGGCACGATCAGTCGAGCGGGGCGAGCGAGGTCGAGGCGATGGCCAAGGCGCTACCCAACTGCATGTATCGCGAGTGCAAGGGCGCGGGCCACTTGTCGCCGATGGAGCAGCCGCGTCAGTATGCGGCGTATCTGAAAGAGTTCGCGGACAAGGTGACCCGCTGAACTACCCAAACCGGTCGACGCGGTAGGGCGTGGGATCGGTAAACGGTTCCGCGCCGGTCATCATCTCGGCGATGAGGCGCCCCGACACGGGGCCGAGCGTGAAGCCGAGATGGTGGTGGCCGCTGTCGATCCATAGGCCCCGACGGCTCGGCACCTGGCCGATCATCGGCAGCATGTCGGGCAGGCACGGTCGCGCGCCGAGCCATGGGGTTTGGTCGACGCGATCTCCCAGCGGGAACAGCGCGCGCGCCTTCGGTTCGACCTTGCCGAGTTGCACCGGTGTGGCCGCTGCGTCGCGGCGCGCGAACTCTGCGCCGGTCGTGAGGCGGATGCCCGCTGTCATGGCCGACATCACATAGCCGTTCTCGCCGTCGATCACCGGCCGCGAGAGCACCGCATTGCCGAGCGCGCGGTAGTGCATGTGATAACCGCGCTTGACGAAGAACGGTAGCTTCACGCCGATCCGGCGCAATACCGTATCGCTCCACGGCCCCAACGCGACCACGACATCGCGCGCGGATATCGGGCCCTCGACACGCAACACCTGCCAGCCGTCCGCCGTTTCGCGCAGCGTCGAGGCATCGGCGGTGATGAACGTGCCGCCACGCTGCATGAACAGATCCGCGTAGGCCTTGCCGACCGCGCCGGGGTCGGAAACGCTGAGCGGCTGCGGCATCAGAATGCCGCCGGCGATCGGCCCGGTCAGATGCTCTTCAAGCATGCGAACCTCATCGCCGGACTTGGCCTCCGAGGTGACGCCCCATTCGCGCCGTGCAAACTCGTCCTCGGCCAGCTCGACATCGAGGGCAGACTCGTTGCGATAGACCTTGAGATAGCCGGTGCGGCGCAGCAGATGTTGCACGCTGGCCGCCTCCATCAGCGGCTCGTGCTCGGCGATGGAGCGTTCGACCAGGGGCTTGGCTGCGGTCGCGGTGGAGGCGATGCGTTCGGGTGTCCCGTACCGCCAGTAGTGGTAGAGAAAGGGCACAAGCCATGGCACGGCGCGCCAGTGCAGGTTCGCCTGCGGGGTCATGTTCAGCGCGGATGAGAGGATTTTGCCGAGGCTGCGCGGAAAGGCATAAGGAGCGATGCCCTCGCGCTGGATCAGCCCGGCGTTGCCGTGGGATGTCTCGTCGGCTGCCGGGCGCCGGTCGATCAGCACAACCTTGCGCCCGCGTGCCTGCAGCGCAAGCGCGGCCGACACGCCGACCATGCCGGCTCCAAGTACGATGACGTCTGTGCGCATCTACGGATGAAATCCTGTGGGCGGTCCTGCGGCAGGGTGTCAGACCCTCTGGGTCTGACACCATAGGATGACGTTAGATGATATGTAGGTTGCAATAACCGCGCGATACGAGCGCATGTGCGTCATGGTGTCAGACCCGGAGGGTCAGACACCATTTGAGAGGACCGCCTATGATCCCCCGTTACAGCCGACCTGAGATGGCCACGATCTGGGAGCCGGAGAAGCGCTTTCGCATCTGGTTCGAGATCGAGGCGCACGCGGCGACGGCCTGCGCCGAGCTGGGCATGATCCCCAAGGAGGCAGCCTCGGTCATCTGGGAGAAGGGTTCGAAAGCGACGTTCGATGTCGCGCGCATCGACGAGATCGAGCGGGTGACCAAGCACGACGTGATCGCGTTCCTGACGCACCTATCCGAGCATGTCGGGCCGGAGGCGCGGTTCGTGCACCAGGGCATGACGTCTTCGGACATCCTCGATACCTGTCTCAACGTGCAGTTGGTGCGCGCCGCGGACATTCTGATCGCGGATATCGACCGCGTTCTGGCCGCACTCAAGACGCGTGCCTTCGAGCACAAGAACACGGTCACGATCGGGCGCAGCCACGGCATCCACGCCGAGCCGACCACGTTCGGCGTGAAGCTCGCCTATGCCCATGCCGAATTCCAGCGCGCACGCGAGCGCATGATCGCGGCGCGCACGGAAGTTTCGACGTGTGCGATCTCCGGCGCCGTCGGCACGTTCGCCAACATCGATCCGCGTGTGGAGGAGCATGTCGCCAAAGCGATGGGGCTGTCGCCGGAGCCAGTGTCGACGCAGGTGATCCCGCGTGACCGGCACGCGATGTATTTCGCGACGCTGGCGGTGATCGCCTCGTCGATGGAGCGGCTGGCGATCGAGTTCCGCCACCTGCAGCGTACGGAAGTGCTGGAGGCCGAGGAGTTTTTCTCGGAAGGGCAGAAGGGGTCCTCCGCCATGCCGCACAAGCGCAACCCGGTGCTGACGGAGAACATCACGGGCCTTGCCCGCATGGTGCGCGCCTATTGCGTGCCGGCGATGGAGAACGTCGCGCTGTGGCACGAGCGGGACATCTCGCACTCCTCCGTCGAACGCATGATCGGGCCGGACGCCACGGTGACGCTTGATTTCGCGCTGAACCGGCTGGCGGGCGTGATCGAGAAGCTGGTCGTGTACCCCGAGAACATGCAGAAGAACCTCGACCGCCTCGGCGGGCTCGTGCATTCGCAGCGCATCTTGCTGGCGCTGACGCAGAAGGGTGTGAGCCGCGAGGATTCCTATGCCTGGGTGCAGCGCAACGCGATGCCGGTGTGGCGCGGGCAGGGTGATTTCCTGACGCTGCTGAAGGCCGACAAGGATGTGCGTGGCGCGCTGTCGGACAAGGAGCTCGAGGTGCTGTTCGACCTCGGCTACCACACCCGGCACGTCGATACGATTTTCAAGCGGGTGTTCGGTGCGGCGTAACTGGCTGCATTTGCCTTCAAAATGGGTGTGCCGACCACTACGGGCGAACACGGTTCAGCCACGGTTCAGATGGCATAAGCTAGATGTTCCGCTATTCTCGGCGCAACGCGAATCAGGCGGTGCGTGCTCGCAATTGGAGGGGCTCCCATGGTTACGATCCGGACAAGGCGCGCATTGATGGCGCTCGGCTTAGTGCTGGCGACGATCTGGAGCGCGCCGATCTGGAGCACGCCGGGGCAGGCGGCGTCGGCGGGCGCGATCAACGCCGACGTCAATGCCACCATGCAAAAGTTCGAGATGAAGGTGCGCAGCGGCTATGACCTTGCCTCGCGCGCGGCCGGCATCCTGGTGTTTCCCTCTGTGGTGAAGGCGGGGTTCGGCGTCGGCGGCGAGTATGGCGAGGGCGCACTGCTGGTCGGCGGCCGGCCGGTCGCCTACTATAACACCATCTCGGCCTCGATCGGTTTCCAGCTTGGCGCGCAGGCGCGGTCGGTCATTATTATGTTCATGACGCCGGAAGCGCTGGCGAACTTCCGCAACAAGCAGGGCTGGAAGGTCGGCGTCGATGGCTCGGTTGCGCTGGTCACGCTTGGCGTGGGCGGTGCGATCGACACCAACACGATCAACAAGCCGGTGATCGGCTTCATCCTCGACGGCAAGGGGCTGATGTACAATCTCACCCTGGAAGGCTCGAAGATCAGCCGCATCGACAGATAGTTTGACCCTGGCCGGGGACAAGATGAAGATGAGGGCGGTGCCTAATCCGGGCGCCGCCTTTTCTGTTCGACCGGCTGGCCACATGGATCACACCGCAAACCCACCCTGGATCGGCCGCTCGATTCCGCGGCACGAAGACCCGCCATTGTTGCGCGGCGAGGGCAGGTTCGCGGCCGATGTTTCGTTCCCTCACCAACTGCACATGCGCGTGGTGCGCTCGCAGGTGGCGCACGGGATCATCCGCGCGATCGACCTCGCGCCAGCCCTGGCGATGCCCGGCGTCGTCGCGGTGTGGACGTATGCCGACGTGGCCGACATTCCCCCGATCGACTTCCGGCTGACCAAGATCGCGGGCCTCGATCACTACCGGCAGACGGTGCTGGCGAGGGATCGCGTCCGCTATGTCGGAGATCCCATTGCCGTCGTGTTCGCGGATGATCCCTACGTCGCGGAGGACGCTGCCGAAGCGATCGAACCCGAAATCGAGGAGCTGCCCGTCCATCTCGATGCGACCGCGCCGCCTGTGGCCTTCGACGAGACGCACAACTCCGAACCTGCCGTGATCGAAAAGCGCTACGGCGATCTGGACGGTGCCTTCGCGCGGGCCGATCACGTTATCGAGCTGGAGCTTGCGATCGGAAGGCACTCCGGCGTTCCCTTGGAAACGCGCGGTGCAATTGCGCGGCTCGACACGGCGCGCGACATTCTGGAGATGTACGGCGCGGCGAAGGTTCCGCACTGGAACCGGGATACCATCGCGCGGATGCTGGGGCGCCCACCGTCCAAGGTGCACCTGTACGAAGGGCACGTCGGCGGCGGCTTCGGCATTCGCGGCGAGCTTTATCCCGAGGACGTGCTGGTCTGCCTCGCGGCGGTGCGGTTGCGCCGTCCGGTGAAGTGGATCGAGGACCGGCGCGAGCATCTGATCGCGGCCAACCACTCGCGGCAGCAGACGCATTTCGTGCGCGCGGCGGTGGCGGCGGATGGCACGGTACTGGGCATCGACGACGAATTCTTCCACGATCAGGGCGCGTACATCCGCACGCATGGCGCGACGGTGCCCGACCTCACCGCCGCGATGTTGCCCGGGCCCTATCGCATTCCCGCCTATCGCGCGCGCGGCCACATCCGGCTGACCAACAAGACGCCGGGGGGAACCTATCGCTCGCCCGGCCGCTACGAGAGTTCGTTCGTGCGCGAGCGGTTGATGGATGCCGTTGCCGCAAAGCTTGGGATGGATCGCGCGGACGTGCGGCGACGCAATTTCATCGGGCCGGGCGAGATGCCGTTCAAGCGCGGGTTCGATACGCTCGGCACCCAAATCGTTCTGGACTCCGGCGATTACGACAAGTTGCTGACCCGCACGCTCGACTTCGCCAAGTGGGACGAGCTTCAGGTGCAGTTAAAGTCGCGTCGTGCGAACGGCGAGCGCGTCGGGGCGAGCTTCTCGTTCTTCGTGGAAAAGAGCGGGCTTGGGCCGTTCGATGCGGTGCGCATCACGGTCGATCCGAGCGGCGCGGTGGAGCTCGTCACGGGCGCTGCTTCGGTCGGGCAGGGCGTCGAAACGGTCATGGCGCAGATCGCGGCCGATGGATTGGGCGTGCATCCGGCGTCGATCACCGTGCGGCACGGACAGACCAACCTGATCGAGCATGGCGTGGGTGCGTTTGCTTCGCGCGTCACTGTCATGACGGGAACGGCGACGCAGGCGGCGTGCGAGGCGTTGAAGGCAAAGGCGTTAGAGGTCGCGGCGGAGCTGCTGCAAGCGCCCGTCGATCAACTCGTCATCGTGGACGGCGTGGTGCGCCGGAAAGGCGGTGGCGCGGGTGAAGCAGGCCCGTCCCTGACGCTGGCCGAGATCGCACGTGCTCTTGGTCCCGCATCGCCGCAGCGTGGCAACCGTCTGCCCGGGCTGACAGCCGAGGGCTGGTTTCATTCGCAGCACATGAACTATCCCTACGGCGTGCATCTCGCGGTGGTGGCGGTGGACGCGGAGACGGGCGGTGTGAAAGTCGAGCGCCTGGTTGTCGGCTACGACATCGGGCGGGCGGTTAACCCGATGCTGGTCGAGGGGCAGATTCACGGCGGTCTCGCGCAGGGGCTGGGCGGCGCGCTCATGGAGGAGTTCGTCTACGACGAGCGGGGGCAACCGATGTCGGTGACGTTCGCCGACTATCTCATGCCGACCATCACGGAGATGGCGCCGGTGGTGGATGTTCTCATCACCGAGGACGCGCCGAGCCCGCTCAACCCGCTCGGCTTGAAGGGCGCGGGCGAAGCCGGTTCGAGCGCTGTGGGCGCGGTGATTGCGTCGGCGATCGACGATGCGATCGGCCGGCCCGGTGCGGTGACGCGGCTTCCGGTGATGCCGGCACGGTTGCGGGCGATGATGCGCTCAATTTAAGATTGAAATTATCTCACCTGCATGCTTCAGTTGTATCTTGAGTAAGGACGGATCGCAAAAAAGCTGAATCGTGATCTGTGTGCGTGCGACCGTGTGACTCGGCAGCGCGGGATTCCTTGTCCCGGCGAACAGTCGTACGCCGTTGCATGATCGACAGACAAGCCATTCGGCAAAGATGGGAAGCCGTCGG
>CAMDPA010000294.1 GCA_945903565.1 Devosia equisanguinis
AAAGGCATCGGCCGGATCGCCGCGCGGGTGTTCGAGCAGCTCGTCACGCACCCGCCGCGGACGATGCGGATGCTGGTCGACGAGACGAGGCGTTGTAGATGGTACGGGTCAGTTCAGAGGACGACCTGAGCCAAGGGGATAGGTATGGCGGCTGCTGCCCGACCAAGACGTTTTCTCCGATATGTCGCAGACCGTCCGCTGGATCTCGCGCAACAATTCCAAGCCCGGTCGCGCCGCACGCGGCGATCACATCGTGGTTCACGCGGCGCCAACATGGACGCGCCAGACCGAGGACCTCGAACCCGAAGCTGTCGCGGAGGAACTTTGGGCGGAAGTCAGCCACGCGTTGAACCTGCCCCCGGTCCGCCCGGCCCAGATGGTCGCCCACCTGTGGCGGCATGCGTACGTCGATACGCCACTGGGCGAAACCTTCCTGTTCGCGCGCGAGCACATGGTCGGCGTCGCCGGCGATTGGTGCCGGGGCCGGCTCGCCGAGCACGCCTTCGAAAGTGGCGCATATCTGGGCAACGCCATCGTCGACGCGCTGACTTGAACCCGCCACCTGCGCAGCTTGCCGCAGCTGCCATGCACCGCCGCGCATTGCCCCGGCCGCACGGCCACGTTATATCCCGCGTCGCATAGTTGCCGAGGGGGAGAAAGCGATATGGCGAAAGCCGGTTCCGGGCCGAATGCGGATGATCGTCCGCTTTCGCCACATCTGCAGATTTATTCGCCGCTGATCAACATGGTGATGTCGATACTCCATCGCATCACCGGTGCAGCGCTTTACTTCGGCACCATCATCCTGGTCGCCTGGCTCGTCGCCGCCGCCACCGGTCGCGGCAACTACGACATGGTCACCGGCCTGATGCAGACGATACCCGGCCTTGTCGTCATGGGTGGCTACACCTGGGCGCTGGTGCACCACGCGCTGGGCGGCATCCGCCACCTGATCTGGGACACTGGTCGGGGCTTCGCTATCGGCATCGTCAACACCATGTCCTGGCTGTCTATTCTGTGCTCGCTCGCCATCACCGGCGGCATCTGGTTCTACATCTTGAAGCTGCGGGGGCTGCTGTGAGCAACATCGAGAAGATGCGGACCCCGCTGAAGAACGTCCGCCACCTCGGCAGCGCCAAGGAAGGCACCGATCACTTCTGGCGCCAGCGCATGACGGCGGTCGCCAACCTCATCCTGGCGCCGCTGTTTGTCGCGCTGCTCGTATTCATGGTCGGCCGCGACTATGGCGATGTGCGCCGCGTGCTCGGCCACCCGCTGGTCGCCGTCCTGATGATCCTGTTCATCGGCGCGGGCCTCGCTCATATGCGTCTCGGCATGCAGACGATCATCGAGGACTACGTGCATGGTGAAGGCCGCAAGATCGTGCTGCTCATGCTCAACACGTTCTTCGTGATCGCAATCGGCGTCATCGCCGTATTCTCCCTGCTGAAGCTGAGCCTCGCCGAGTTCTGATCGCGCCCTGCCGCAGCAAACATCGTCCTTAGCCGCTAATCCCGGAACAGACACGCCATGGCACAAGCAGACACGAGCAACGGGATAGCCAAACCCGCGATCAACGGCAGGGCCTACGACTTCGTGGAGCACACCTACGACGTGGTCGTGGTCGGCGCCGGCGGCTCCGGCCTTCGCGCCACCCTCGGCGCGGCCGAAGCCGGCCTCAAGACCGCCTGCATCACCAAGGTGTTTCCCACCCGCTCGCACACGGTTGCGGCCCAAGGCGGCGTCGCCGCGGCGCTGGGCAACATGGGCCCGGACGACTGGCGCTGGCACATGTTCGACACCGTCAAGGGCGCCGACTGGCTCGGCGACCAGGACGCGATCGAATACCTGTGCCGCAACGCCGTCGAAGCCGTCTACGAACTCGAGCACTACGGCGTGCCCTTTGCGCGCACCGAGGACGGCCAGATCTACCAACGCCCGTTCGGCGGCATGACCACCGAATACGGCGAAGGCCCCCCGGCTCAACGCACCTGCGCCGCCGCCGACCGCACCGGCCATGCCATGCTGCACACACTGTATGGCCAGTCGTTGCGCCACTCCGCCGAGTTCTTCGTCGAATACTTCGCGATCGACCTCATCATGGACAACGAAGGTGCCTGCCGTGGCGTCATCGCGTTGTGCCTGGAGGACGGCAAGCTTCACCGCTTCCGCGCCAAGAAGACGATCTTGGCGACCGGCGGTTACGGCCGCGCTTATTTCTCGTGCACCTCCGCCCACACCTGCACCGGCGACGGCAACGCGATGGTGCTGCGCGCCGGCTTGCCGCTGCAGGACATGGAATTCGTGCAGTTCCACCCGACCGGCATCTACGGCGCCGGCGTGCTGATCACGGAAGGCGCGCGCGGCGAAGGCGGCTACGTCACCAACAGCCAGGGCGAGCGCTTCATGGAGCGCTATGCCCCCAACTTCAAGGATCTCGCCTCGCGCGACGTCGTCTCGCGCTGCATGACGATCGAGATCCGCGAAGGCCGCGGCTGTGGCCCACAGAAGGACCACATCTTCCTCCACCTCGACCACCTCGATCCCGCCATCCTGGCCGAGCGCCTGCCGGGCATCACCGAGAACGCCAAGGTGTTCGCCGGCGTCGACCTTCGCCGCCAGCCGATCCCCGTGCTGCCGACGGTCCACTACAACATGGGCGGCATCCCCACGAACTACCACGGCGAAGTGCTGACTCTCAAAAACGGCAACCCCGACACCGTCGTGCCCGGCCTGATGGCGCTGGGCGAGGCCGCGTGCGTTTCCGTCCACGGCGCCAACCGCCTTGGCTCCAACTCGCTGATCGACCTCGTCGTGTTCGGCCGCGCCGCTGGCCTACGCTGTGGCGAGACCGTAGAAGCCAGCGCGTCGCAACCCGAGCTGCCGAAAGACTCAGCCGATCTCGCGCTCTCCCGCCTCGACCGCTTCCGCCACGCCAGCGGCGGCACACCCACGTCGGAGCTTCGCAACCGGATGCAGCGCGTGATGCAGAACAACTGCGCCGTGTTCCGCGACGGCCCCGTGCTGAAGGAAGGCGTGCAGCTGATCAACGACGTCTGGAAGGGCGTGGACGACATCCGCGTGTCCGACCGCTCGATGGTCTGGAACACCGACCTCATCGAGACCATGGAATACGACAACCTGATCAGCCAGGCCGTGGTCACGATGGTCAGCGCCGAGGACCGCAAGGAAAGCCGCGGCAGCCACGCCCGCGAAGACTACCCCGACCGCGACGACACCAACTGGATGAAGCACACGCTCGCCTGGGCCGACGACGCCACCCGCAGCGTCAAGATCGACTTCCGCCCGGTCCACACCTACACGATGACCAACGAGATCAAGTACATCCCACCCAAGGCGCGGACGTATTGAGCTAAGCAGAGTTCGCAAATGTGTCCCACGCGGTTTTGCGATAAAACTCTGCTGAAGCAAAAATCTAAGCAGACCATTCGTTGGCCTTCCAACGAAAGCCTGCTTAGCCTTTCCGAATTTAAGGTGATCACGGCTCGCCCGCAAATAGCAGATCCCCAAGCCAAAGGCACCTCTCAATACCTCCTCGTTCAAGGCCGGATGAATTTTACTGTGGTGCTCCCGTGGTCGGGTTGACGTGATTGCAATATGTGATTACATTGTGATCACATATTGCTGAGGCATCTTATGAAAATCGACATCATCAAGATCGGCAACTCGAAAGGCATCCGACTACCCAAGGCGGTGCTCGAGCAGTTGGGTCTGACCGAAGAGGCCGAGCTCGAGATAAGAGGCAGCGAAGCCATCATCAGAGCGCCAAGGCCACAGCCACGCGCCGGATGGGAGGAGGCATTCAAGTCTGCCTTCGAGAAACAAGGTCCACCCGATGGCGAAATGCTGCTTGGTGATTTCTCTAACGAGTTCGACGAGGTGGAGTGGACTTGGCCTGACGAGAAGCGAGACGAGGGACCTGACAAGGAGCCTGACAAAGGCCAGCTTCCATGAATCGTTTCGACGTATTCCTTGTCAGGCTCGACCCGGCGCAGGGCTCCGAAATCGCCAAGACGCGACCTTGCACGATCATTTCACCCGACGTGGCAAATCAAGCCTTGCGAACTCTGATCGTTGCTCCCTTGACGGGAACGCGAAAGCACTGGCCGACGCGAGTTGCCTCCCGCTTTGGCGGCCATGATGGCGAGATCGCGTTGGATCAGATCCGCACAATTGACAAATCGAGACTTGTGCGCCGCATGGGTGCCCTCGCGCACGACGAAGCCGAAAGGGTTTCGGCTACTCTCGTAGAGATGTTCTCGATGTAGTACCGTGTGCACTGCGTAGCAGACGGGCTTCGCTTTGAGAGGACTATACCGATCGCGACGACACCAACATCAGATCTGATCCGTTTGCCCCCGCGCACCACCCATGCTTGACTACCCGCAACGAGAGCATTTTCCGGTTAAGTGGACACCGGTTAACCGCAGAAAATGCGACAAGCAAAGGACTAGAGCGCTTTCCTCTGACTCAAATCGAGTGGAAAGCGCCCTAGACGTCCAAGCGGGAGCAAACGCATGCAGAGCATACGAGCCATTGGCGCTTCGATCGTGGCGCTGTCTCTGCTCATCCCCTCAACCCCAGCCCACGCCGCCTGGCCCGAGCGCCCGGTCCGCCTCGTCGTCGCGGTCGCGGCTGGCGGCCCGACCGACGATCTCGCGCGCATCCTCGCCAACAACTTCAGCGAGAAGCTCGGCGGCTCGTTCATCGTCGAAAACCGCGGCGGTGGCGGCGGCCGTATCGGCATCGGTAGTGTCGCCCGCGCCGAGCCCGACGGCTATTCGATCCTCGTCGCCGCCAGCAGCCTGACCATCAGCGTCGCGATCTCGAGCGCAACACCCTACGACCCACTCACCGATTTCACTCCGATCGCACTGGTTGCCACCAGCCCCACCAGCTTCACCGTAAAATCCTCCCTCGGCGTCGACAGCATCAAGGGCCTAATCGCTCTGTCCGCCCAACGACCCGACGCCATCAACTACGCCACACCCGGCACCGGCACGGTCGGCCACCTCGCCGCCGAACTCCTCAAAATGCGCTCCGGCCTGCGCATGGCCCACGTCGCCCACACCGGCGCTGGGCCCGCCCTGCAATCATTGCTCAGCGACTCCGTTCAGGTGATCGTAACCCCCGTGCCCGCAATTCAAACCCAGGTCGAAGCCGGCACCGTCAAAGCCCTCGCCGTGACAAGCGCAAAGCGCTGGCCCAAGCTGCCGAACATCCCCACCATGGTCGAGTCCGGCTACGACGGCTTCATCGCCGACACCTTCTTCGGCCTGCTCGCGCCCACCAAGACGCCCCCCGAAATCGTGGCGAAACTGACCGCCACTGCACTCGAGTTCCTCGCCCAACCCGCAACGATCGAGCGCCTGCAACGCTCCGGCTACGACGTCGCCGCCAAAGGCCCCGACGAATTGACCGCCCGCATCAAGCGCGAGCTCGACCTCTGGAAAGGCATCGTCAAACAAGCCGGCATCGGCTCGAAGTAGTTGTTCGCGCGGGGTCAGACCCGTCCTGCCGGAGGCTGGCAAGCAACGAGGGTCTGACCCCCTCTCGATACGAGCCGACTAAATTTCAGGACATGCCACTCGATCCTCCTATCGCGAGCAAGAGAGGGTCAGACCCGTCCTGCCGGAGGCTGGCGAGCAACGAGGGTCTGACCCTACCCTTCCCCCACGAACAACTCCCCAAGCGGCACCGGCTTGGCGAGATAATGCTGCTCCACCATGTGCCGCATCAGCGCCTCCAGCGTCGGCCGGTTGGCTTCGACGCCATACGGCCACGGATCGCGCCCGAACACCTCGTCCATCTCCTCGATGTCCGCCTGCAGCCACGGCATCATGTTGCGCGGCGCCACCTCGATCCGCAGCCATTCGAGCGCCTTCTGTTTCGACGCCAACAGCACCTTGAATAGACTAGCCGCCACCCACGGATGCTTCTCGTGAATCTCCCGCCGCATCGCCACGAGATGCATGATCGGATGGATCTTCGTGCGCGTGTAGTAGTCGCGCTCGACCTCGCGGAAGTTCGGAAACATCCGCACGATGTCCGGATTACGCCCATAACAGGCCGGCACTCGCGTCCCCACCACGGCATCAAGCTCGCCCACGTCGAGCATCTCTTCCAGTGAGCGAGATGACGTGTTGAGTTCGATCTTCGGCAGCTTCAGCAGATCGGGCCGCTTCGGATTGCCATGCACGCCCGCCGTCCGCATTGCGCCTTCGACCCACGTGATGGTCGACGGATCGACGCCATATTCCGACGACAGCATCCCGCGAATCCACAGCGACGCCGTCTGCGTATAGAGCACCAGCCCCACGCGCTTGCCTTCCAGATCCCTGGGCGTCGGCACCCGCTTGCGGTTCACGAAAATGAAGCTGTGCCGAAACACGCGGCTGGGAAACACCGGCAGCGCCACGAACGTGCGATCGCCGCGCCCGATGCGGCTGATGTACTCGGTCGACGAAAACTCGGAGAGATCGAATTCCGCGTTCCATCCCATACGATCGAAGATCTCGCGCGCCTGCTCGATCGCCTTGAACTCGAGATCGATGCCCTCCGCCTTCACGTCGCCGGTGCGCAGCGGCACCATCCGGTCGTAGGTCGCGCAGGCGAACGTCAGTTTCAAATCGGCCATCGTCATCCCCTGAGATTTCAAAGCGAACCCGAGGTTAGGACGGATCGCAAAAAAGCTGAATCGTGATCTGTGTGCGTGCGACCGTGTGACTCGGCAGCGCGGGATTCCTTGTCCCGGCGAACAGTCGTACGCCGTTGCATGATCGACAGACAAGCCATTCGGCAAAGATGGGAAGCCG
>CAMDPA010000295.1 GCA_945903565.1 Devosia equisanguinis
TTGCCCTCACGCGTCCCTACGCCGCCCCGCCAGGAACCGTGGACGCCCGTGCCAAGGCCCTTCAAGCGGCGTTTCTCGCCGTCCAGAAGGACCCCGCCTATCTGGAGGAAGCGGGCCGGCTGAAGCTCGACGTCAGCCCGATCGGGCCAGGCGAGGTTCTGGCGTTGCTCGATCGGATCGGCACCGCGCCGGAGGCGCTGAAGGTCAAGGTGCGACAGCTTGTCGGAGCGGCCAAGGGCGGGTAGCTTTGCCCTTACATCTGTACGGGCAGACAGAGTGTTGCCCAAAAGCTGCCCGGGTCTGGACGCATAAGCTCCAGCGTCCAATTCAATTGAAGGAGTGGTTCGCCATGACGCGCGCCCTGCACCTCGCCCTTACCGCACTGGCCCTGGCGTTCATCGCCACGACAGCACAGCCGGCGGTTGCGTGCATGCCACCGGCCAACCTCGATCAGGTCGACCGCGCATTGTCCTCGACCCGTCTGACCGGCTCCAAGAAAGCTGACGCCAACGCTTTGCGCGACTACATGGCCGACGCGATCGCACGCCGCGACGTGCGGGCTGCCACGAACATCGAGACGCAGGCGATGAACCTGATGGGCTACAAGGAAGTCGAGGGCCCGGTCATCCGTGGCGGCTGCTCGCGGTCGTGGGTGCCGAAAGCCGGGTAAGACCCGCCCTCAAGCGATCTGGGCCGCAGCGCGCGGCTGCCCATAAACCGACTGTGCCCGCGCTTCGAACGCTTCAGTGAAGCGGCGGAACGCCTTGTCGAACAGCGCGCCAACGAGCAGACCGAGCATCGGGTTGCGGAACTCGTAGTCGATGAAGAAATCGATCTCGCAGCCGCCCGGGACCGGCTTGAACAGCCAGCGGTTCTCGAGCCGCCGGAAGGGGCCATCGAGGTATTCGACGAGCACTTTCTGTTGCGTCGGCAGCAGCGTGACCCGCGTCGTGAACTGCTCGCGGATCGCCTTATAACCGGCGGTCATCGTCGCCACCAGAACGGTGCGGCCATCCTTTTCCTCGCGCGAGCGCAAGGTCAGCCCTTCGCACAGCGGCAGGAACTCCGGATAGCGTTCCACGTCCGCCACGAGATCGAACATCTGGTCCGGCGTGAACGCCACGCGGCGCTTGGTCTGGAAGGTCGGCATCAGGCAGCCCTGGTCGCATCTACCGGGGTGATTCTATCCAGGAATTCGCGGACTTGCGCATCGTGGCGAAACATCACGGGAGCGAGATGGCGGCCATGCTGTGACAGCGCCGCCTCGATTCGGGGCCGGAACTGCGTGTCGAAGGTCCAAACGTAGCGCAGAAAACCAAGGTCCAGCCGCTCCGGGCACCCCGGTGCCATCTCCGGCCTGCCCCGGCCATAGGTCGTCGCGATCCGCCACAGAACCCAGGACATGCACACGCGCCTGGGATGGTCGAACCAGATCACCGTGTCAGCCCTCGGTAAGCGAAGATCCAGGGTGGCGACGAACGTGCCATCCATGATCCAGTTGTCGCCGGCAACCAAGTCGGCGACACGTTGCCGCCATGGCTCCCGTGGTGTCTCGACCCATCCAGGCTGCCAGAACGCGGCGTCGAGCGAGACCAAGGGCAGACCGGTTCGCGTCGCCAACCTTTTCGCGAAGGTGCTTTTGCCCGCACCGCTACAGCCGATGACGAGCACGCGACGCATTCCCGCGTTTCCTACCGCTGGCTCGCGAGCCGGGCCGCCTTGAGCCGGGCGAAGTCGGTGTCCGCATGATAGGACGAGCGCGTCAGCGGGGTCGACGACACGATCAGGAAGCCCTTGGAAAGTGCGGTGCGTTCGTAGGCCTTGAACTCGTCCGGCGTTATGAAGGCCTTGACCTCGGCGTGCTTGCGGGTGGGTTGCAGGTACTGGCCGATGGTGAGGAAATCGATCTCCGCCGAGCGCATGTCGTCCATCACCTGCAGCACCTCGTCGCGCGTCTCGCCGAGGCCGACCATGATGCCGGATTTCGTGAACATCGTGGCATCGAGTTCCTTCACCCGTTGCAGCAGGCGCAGCGAGTGGAAATAGCGCGCACCCGGGCGGATCTTGAGGTAGTGCGACGGCACCGTTTCGAGGTTGTGGTTGAACACGTCCGGCCGCGCTGCGACCACCACTTCGAGGGCACCCGGCTTGCGCAGGAAATCCGGCGTCAGAACCTCGATCGTGGTCGAGGGACAGCGCGCGCGGATGCCCTGGATAACTTCAGCGAAGTGCTGTGCGCCGCCGTCGGGCAGGTCGTCCCGATCGACCGAGGTGACCACGACGTGGGCGAGGCCCAGCTTCTCGACGGCGGCCGCGACATTGCCGGGCTCGGCGGTGTCCAGCGGCTTGGGTAGCCCCGTTGCGACGTTGCAGAATGCACAGGCCCGCGTGCAGATCGCGCCCATGATCATCATGGTGGCGTGGCGTTGTGTCCAGCACTCGCCGATGTTGGGGCAGCCCGCTTCCTCACACACAGTGTGCAGGCCGTGCTCGCGCACGATGCGGCGCGTTTCGGCGTATTCGGCCGAAACGGGCGCCTTGACCCTGATCCAGTCCGGCTTGCGCAGAACCGGCGTGTCCGGCCGGTTCGCCTTCTCGGGATGGCGGGGTTTGGTGTTGTCGATCAGTGTGACCATGGCTCGTTCTTAGCGCGAACTTCGCAGCCGCGCCATGGCCACCCAGTAGCGTCAGGGTGCGCTAACTTCTCCCCAGGAAACGCGCGATCAGAATGACGATCATGGAGCCAATCGTGGAGACCAGGATCTGGGTGCCATAGGGCACGGAATTGGTCACGTTGGTAATGCTGGCTGGCAGCGTGACCAGGCCATACTTGACCATCGCACCACCGACGAAAGCACCGATCACGCCCACGACCAGATTTCGCAGCAGGCCGCCACCGCCCAGGATTTGCCCGGCGAGCCAGCCTGCGATCATGCCGTTCACGATCATGATCAGGATGCCGCGATCGATTTGATTCACATACGCCCAAACCTGGGCGAGTATGTCAGTTGCTTGCTGAGGCATTGTCTGTCTCCCCGTTCCGGAACCACGCCCGACACAGTTTACGCTATGAACTGCGACAGTGCTACGACGATGGTGTGACATTATCCGTTTACGGCCGGCCTCACGGGCCAGGGGGATCGCGTATGCCAATGCGCTCTTCGGTCGGTGCTGAGCGCACGTGGCGCGAAGCCCGACATTTCCCAGCGATGCGTCGGGCTTCGCCCGGCAGGAGAGCCGGCCTCAGCCCGACCTACGGGTCACATGCTGCCCCCCCTGGCCGCAATGCCTGCCCTATGCCAGGGTGGTGGCATGCCGCTCACGGAACCTTCCTTCACGTTCGGGATCGAGGAGGAGTATCACCTCGTCGATCAGACGACGCGCGACCTCGCCCCCGCGCCGCAATCGCTCATGGCTGCCTGTGAGGCGGAACTGGGCGATCAGGTGAGCCCGGAATTCCTGCGCTCCCAGATCGAGGTCGGCACGCGGCCGGCAACGCGCTTTTCTGATGCCCGCGGCGACATCCTCCACTTGCGCAGCGTCATTGCCAGACTGGCCGGGGCGCACGGCCTCGCCCCCGTCGCTGCCGCGATCCATCCCTTCGCCAAGGCCGCGGCGCTGCAGCCGACCAACAAGGCGCGCTATCGGGCGCTGGCCGCGGACCTCGCAGGCGTTGGGCGACGGCTGTCGATCTGCGGCATGCACGTCCACGTTGGCATCGAGGACAAAGAACTGCGCATCGACCTGATGAATCAGGTGCGCTATTTCCTGCCGCATCTGCTGATGCTGTCGACGTCGTCGCCGTTCTGGGAGGGAGAGGACACCGGCCTCAAGAGCTACCGCCTCGCGATGGCCAAGGAGCTGCCGCGTACGGGGATGCCGGGACGACTGGCCGGTTGGGACGAGTACGCGGGCACCGTCGACATTCTCGTCAAGGCCAAGGTCATCGAAGACGCCAGCAAGATCTGGTGGGACGTGCGCCCCTCCGCGCGGTTCCCGACGCTGGAAATGCGCATCACCGACGTGTGTACGCGTGCCAGCGACGGCCTCGCGATTGCCGCGCTGTACGTTTGCATCTGCCGGATGCTGTGGCGGCAGCGGCGCGCCAACCTGAGTTGGCGCACCTACCCGGTCTTCCTGCTCGAAGAAAACCGCTGGCGGGCGCAACGCTACGGCCTGGACGGATCGCTGTTCGACTTCGGCCGCGGCGAGCTGATTGCGTTTTCGGCTCTGCTCGACGAACTCCTGATGCTGGTCGCGGAGGACGCCGCAGCACTCGGCTGCAGCGCGGAGATCGCGCACACGCGCACCATCGTCGCGCGCGGCACCAGCGCCGACCGTCAGCTCGCCACCTATGCTGCGGCGCGCAAGGCCGGCGCCGATCACCACACCGCGCTGGTGGCCGTGGTCGATGCCTTGATCGCGGAGACAATAGCGGCGGAATGAATGTGCCATACGTGTGATGGGAGAAAAGCATGACACCCACAACATTCAAATACGAGGTATCGCCGCGCGGCGTGGCGACGTTGACGCTCGACCGCCCCGATCGCCTCAATGCCTTCAATCAGCAGATGCTGGGAGAATTGCTCGCGCAGATCGCCACGATCGCGCGTAACGAGAAAGTCCGCGTCCTCGTGCTGCGCGCGGCGGGCAAGCATTTCTCCTCCGGCGCCGACATGGAACGGCCATCAGGCGGGGAGAACGAAGTTCGGCACGCGAGTTTCGTCGATCTGTTCGAAGCGCTCGACCAACTCGGCAAACCGACGATCGCGGTGGTGCAGGGCGCGTGTGTCGGTGGAGCAGCGGCCGTCGCTGCGAGCTGCGATGTGGTGATCGCGGCCGACAGCGCGTTCTTCTCGATCCCCGAAGTGCGCATCGGCGTGGCACCGATCGGGGTCACCCCGATCCTCGTGCGCGCAATGGGCCTGAGAAACTATCGGCGCTACGCGCTGTCAGGCGAACGCATCCCCGCACGCGAAGCCCAGCGGCTCGGGCTCGCCGACGAGGTCTACGCCAGCGACGCAATCGATGCGCGGGTTACCGAACTTGGAGACGCGTTCCTGCACGGTGCCCCCGGCGCGCTGGCAACCCTCAAGGCTCACCTGCAGCACGCCTACCCGCAGACCAAGACGGATCTGACCGCCGCCAAGGCGCATCACGCCAAGGTCGACAGCTTCAAATCGCCCGAAGCGCTCGAAGGCGTCGCCGCCTTCAAGGCCAAGCGCAAACCATCGTGGTATCCGCCGGGCTGATGGCTGGCCGGCCGCAATTCCTACTTCGAACGCTTGGCAAGCTCGGCCAAGGCGGCGGCGACCGCGGTCGAGACCCCCGATGGTGATGGGCTCTCAGGCGTTGCCGGTGCCGGCGAAGCAGCTGCAGCTGCAGCTGCCGCTGCGGCAGCAACAGGGGCCGGTGCCGGAGCCGGCGAGGCCGCGGGCAGCGCTGGAACCGGAGCAGGCGCGGACTCAACGGGAATCGGCGGTTCCGGCGCGACCACCGGAGCCGGCGCAGGAGCTGCACTCACCACAGGAGCTGGGGCAGGTGACAGCACGGGTGCTGTTGCCACGACGGGCGCAACAACCGACGCTGGTGCCGGAGCCGCAAGTGGAGGCGCAACCGGCGGCGGTGCCGGAGCAGCCCCAATCACCGGCGCAGGTGCCGGCAAAACAGGCGACGCCACGGCCGCAACCACCACCTCGGGGACTGGCGCCTTTTCATCAAACGAGACGATGCCCCGTGTCATCAGGTCGCGCAGCATCGCCGCCGCGCCGCACTGCTTGGAGATCGCGTTGGGGTCGAACACCCCATCCTTGACGTACTTGCCCGACGAGAAATGGTTCGTGTAGCTCCACAGATACGGCGAGGCGAAGCCGAACTTCTTGCGGTAGCCGAAGCCGTTGTAGCGCTCCAGTCGGAACAACACCATCGCCAGCGGCCAGTCGGTCTTGCCGGCGAACTTGTCGTACTCCAGCGCATCGATTGCGCTGTCGACGAACGTGAACGGCGGACTGCCCTCTTTCGGACGCCCCGCAGGGACCTGCCACGTGCGGGCCTTGAGCGAATCGCCGTTGTGCAGGTGCTTGTTGAGCGAGAATGAGCACTCCATGCCGTGGATCAACCCGATGAACCACCAGGGAACCTCGGTTTCGGCGGCGATCTCCTCGTAAACTTCCCGGTTGGCGACCACGCGATCGGCCTCGCGCCGCACCGCCGAGAGCTTTTCTGGGCGGAGTTTGCAGGCGTCCCAGATCCTGATGTACTCGTCCTTGATGTCCTCGTACTTGATGGACTTGTTGACCTTGGTGTTCTGGCTGGCCGCGCGGGATGGCGGTTCCTCGTCCTCGCCGACGACTTCGAGACGGGCCGAGCCAAGCCGAGTCGCCGAATGCAGGTTGTCTTCGAGGGCATCGAGCCGGTCGAGCGTCGGCACCGGCGTAGCGCTGCGAGTCGCTGCGCCATTGACCGTGCCGCCCAGCTGGCGCTTCAATCCCTGGATGATGGCGATCGCTTCGTCGCTATCGCCGCGGTTCATCGCGAAGCGTGCCTTGTCGATGGCGATGACGATATCGAGTTCGGACGGGTTGCCGCCGCGCTTGCGCATCGCGCCGACATCGCTCTCCAGATCCGTGTAGATCTGGTTCCACGCCTCCTGCTCCATCCTTACGCTCCCGGTACTCGATACTTAGGACAGATCGCAGAATAACCGCTACGAGTTCTCCGGTCTGCGTGGGCTGATTGTATAGTTCCATTCGGGATGGAAGTCATCGCCGACAAGCTTG
>CAMDPA010000296.1 GCA_945903565.1 Devosia equisanguinis
TGCCGTGCGCGTGGTTTCCTTCTCGTTGAAGGCACGGGTCCGCGCATTCTCGATGGGAACCTGTCCGCCAGGCTGTTTGGTCAACTGCTCGATGATCTCCCGCTCCGAAAGCTGCTTTGGCGCCGGAGCGGGCGCAGCAGCAGGCGGTGGCGGTTGAGCAGGAGCGGCAACAGGCGCCCGAGGCGGCGGCGGTGCGACCGCCACAGGCGGCGGCGGCGGTGCAGACTGCGGGACAGGTGTTGGAGCAGCCGGTGCGGGAGGTGCCGGCGGCGGAACCGGCCGTGCTGCGTCTACCGTTTCGGACTTACGTGGCACAGGTGCCGGCGCGGGCGCACTCGTGGTTGTTGGACGGGACGCTCCAGCCCTTGGCGGCTCGTCTTCCTTGTGGAACGTGCCGAACGCAGCAGCTAACACGAACGGTATCAGCAGCCCGGCGAGCACGAGCCGGATCACGAACGGTTCGACGCCCGTGCGCCCGCCGACACTGCGCCAAGCCATCACGTAAACGAGGACCGCTACGATCCCGATCAGCGCATTGGCGACAAACGGCGGAAGCTCCGCAAACATGTTACTGACCTCACGGGGCTTATTCGGTTCGAAGGCACAGACTACGCGGATTTGGGCCGCCTCGCCAACGGACGCTACGCCCGCAACGTTACCGCGACTTCACCGGCTTCATTGGAAGCCCCTTGGTAAGGAACGTTTGCGGCTTGTGCTTGCCCCCGATGCGACGCCCCTCGCCGCCGCCGGTGCCTGTCCCTGCCGGCTGCCATGTCGGGATAAGTTGGTGCTTGCCCGGGCCGATCAGATCGGCGCGGCCCATGCTCTTCAGGGCTTCACGCAGCAGGGGCCAGTTTTCGGCATCGTGATAGCGCAGGAACGCCTTGTGCAGCCGCCGCTGCCGCAGCCCCTTGACGGTGTCGACCTCCTCCGAGCCCCCGCGTCGCACGGCCTTCAGCGGGTTCTTGCCGGAGTGGTACATCGCGGTTGCCAGCGCCATCGGCGACGGCAAGAAGTTCTGGACCTGGTCGGCGCGATAGTTGTTCTTCTTCAGCCACAACGCCAGGTTCATCATGTCCTCGTCCGTTGTGCCCGGGTGCGCTGCGATGAAGTACGGAATGAGGAAGTATTTCTTGTCCGCCTTCTTCGCCGCCGCGTCGAACAGCTCCTTGAACCGGTCGTAGGTGCCGATGCCCGGCTTCATCATCTTCGACAGCGGCCCGCCTTCAGTGTGCTCGGGCGCGATCTTGAGGTAGCCGCCGACGTGATGTGTCACGAGCTCCTTGATGTAGGCCGGGCTCTCGACAGCCAAGTCGTACCGCACGCCGGACGCAACCATCACCTTCTTGATGCCGGGCAACTCACGCGCCTTGCGATAAAGCTCGATCAGGCTGTCATGGCTCGTATTGAGGTTCGGGCAGATCTCCGGATAGACGCACGACAGGCGCCGGCACTTGGTCTCGATCTCCTTGTCCTTGCAGGCCATGCGATACATGTTCGCGGTGGGCCCGCCGATGTCGGAAATCACGCCGGTAAAGCCAGGGGTCTTGTCCCGGATTAGCTCGATTTCCTTGACGATCGAGTCCTGCGAGCGGTTCTGGATGATGCGGCCTTCGTGCTCCGTGATGGAGCAGAACGTACAGCCGCCGAAGCATCCGCGCATGATCGTTACAGAGAAGCGGATCATCTCCCAAGCCGGGATCTTCGCCTCGCCATAGCTCGGGTGTGGGCTTCGCGCGTAGGGAAGCTCGTAGACGGCATCCATTTCCGGCGTCGTCAGCGGGATTGGCGGCGGCGTCACCCATAATTCGCGGTCGCCATGACGCTGCACCAGCGGGCGCGCATTGCCGGGATTGCTCTCCCGGTGCAGCACGCGTGAGGCCCGCGCGTAGGTCTCGGCATCCTCCGACACCTGATCGAACGACGGCAGGCGGATCACAGTATCGCCGCGCGTCATGCGCGCGCCTTCGTCGGCGACCTCGACATCGTCGGCCTTGAGCTCGACGAAGCCCTCCGGCACCGCCGCCTTCATCAACGCGACGCCCCGAATGTCGTCGAAACTGTCGATAGGCAGGTTCTTCGCAAGTCGATGCGAGACCTCGACCAGCGCGCGCTCGGCGTTGCCGTACAGCAGGATGTCGCCCTTGGCGTCGACCAGCACCGAGCGGCGCACCTTGTCGGACCAGTAGTCGTAGTGCGCAATCCGGCGCAACGAGCCCTCTATGCCCCCAAGTACGATGGTCGTGTCCTTGTAGGCTTCACGGCAGCGTTGGGCGTACACGATCACGGCGCGATCCGGCCGCTTCCCGCCGGCACCGCCAGGCGTGTAATTGTCGTTGTGCCGCAGCCGCCGGTCGGACGTGTAGCGGTTGACCATGGAATCCATGTTGCCGCCGGTGATGCCGAAATAGAGCGTCGGTTGCCCTAGCACCTTGAACGGCTCCGGGCTGTGCCAGTCCGGCTGCGCGATGATCCCGACGCGGAAACCTTGCGCTTCCAGCAGCCGGCCCACGAGTGCCATGCCGAAGCTCGGGTGATCGACGTAGGCATCGCCCGTCACGAGGATAATGTCGCACGCGTCCCAGCCGAGCTGGTCCATCTCCTCCCGGCTCATCGGCAGGAACGGCGCTGTGCCGAACCGGTGCGCCCAGTACTTGCGATAGGACATCAGCGGCTTAGCCGCGAGGGCTGACCCGGGCTGAGCGGGAGCCTCGGCCCGTCGGGTGTGGCCCGGTGCCAGACTACGAGCGGTCGATGGCGAGGCTGGCGATGACATAAGCGTGTTCCGTTCTCGCCAAGGCGGGTCTTCGGCGTCTGTTGGAAAGGCTTCTATCCAATCCGGACGCATTTAGCCATTACGGCAAAGGTTGGAACACGATTTGAGTTTCGCGATATCGCTTTGAAGACCCCTCCTTAACTATGCGCCCTCTGCGGCTATTCCGCCGCCAGATGGCTCATTACGCGCTCGCGCAGAACACGGGTCTCCAGATCGGCATCCCGGAGCCTCGACTTGATGAGGTCGCCGATACTGACGATTCCGACCAAGCGCCGGTCATCGATCACCACGACATGGCGAATTCGCTCGTTCGTCATCCGGTGCATGATGTCCGTTACGGTATCCTCGGGTCGGCAGGCCGGCGCCGGCGACTGCATCACATCGGTTGTCGGCAGCTGGAGCACGCTCGGGCCGCGGCGTGCAATGGCGCGCAAGACGTCGCGATCGGTAACAATACCTATCGGCCGACTTGAATGGTCGATGACGACGACAGAGGAGATGCTCCGTTCCTCGAAGCGAGCAAGCGCTTCGGCGAGAGTGCGCTCCGGCCAGATTGTCTCGACCCGGTCTCTCTTCGCCCTGAGAATATCACGAATGATCATAATAACGCTCCACACCGCTACGGACATCTGAACCTGATTGCGCTGTGAGGGCGACCCAGTCAGTTTCGTTGCCCGACTTCCATCCGGTTCGCGGTCTCGCGCTCCGCTTGACCGGCTTTGGGGCCACCTTGGCGGTACTGCCAGAGCTCGAGGGCCCCTAACAGGAGCACGATCAAGCCTGCCGCCAAGTGCCAAATCCGGAACTCGCCACTACCCGAGTAGCCGAAGATCAGCGGGGAGATCGCGATCCAGGCCCCGCACGCCAGTTGGCCCAGCACCGCCCATCGGCGAAAATGCACCAAGTCGAGTTCGCCCAGCATCATCAGAGCGAAGCCGATCACCGCCGCATTCAGCACTGCCGGCTGATTGGCTGTCTCCTTGGTTGCCCAGGGCGCCAGCGCGATGGCCACGCCGATGGCCATGACGAGCCAATCTGCCCATGCACGATGAACGCGAAGGAAACTCAACTTCGGCATGTCCATACTCCTCGGCTTGATCGATGCGGTCGATCGGTCCCGTGGCTTCAGCCGTAGCTGCCCACGAACGACAGATGCTGGATCTTGCACTCGACGCTGGTAACGCCCTCCACGGCGTGCACGCGGCGAACAATTTCGGCGATCACATGCTCGTCGTTCAGCGCGCCCAGCAGCGTGACCTTGCCGTCCTTGACTTGAACCTCGATGCCAACGGCATTGAGACCCGCGTCGAAGCGTTGCCGCAGTGCCGACCGCACCCGTGCTTCGAGTAGCTGATCCTTGAGCACGCCCAGCGATTCCGGGGTTTGCTTGAACGCCTCGCTCTCGGTCAGTCGCGCGATGTGCTCGACGCAATCTTCTGGCGAAACACGTACGGTATTGAGCGTGATCGAGTAGAGCGAGGCATCCGACCAGTCGATGCCGAACAGACGCTGCATGGTGCCGTTGTGTGCGGCATCGTTGCGCTCGATCTCCCGGCGCGCGGCAGCCGGATCGGCGATGCCCATCCGCTTCATCAAAACCCGGGCCCTGAACGGCAACGGTGCGCAAATGCGCACACACACCACATGCGGCACGGATCTCAAGAGGTAGGCCGCGCCCCACCCGCGGATCAGCACGTTGCCCTTCGACGCGAGCTCAAGCACCTCCCGCGCCGTGTAGTGCGATAGTTTTCTGCGATCAATTCGCCAGCGTTCGAACAGTGAAGCTTCGCCCTCCAAGAACCGATGAACCTCGCTCTCCCGCATGCCGCTGAGCTCGGCGATGCCATGCTCGACAATCTCGTGGTGGACGATCTCGAGGCCCAGCCGCTTCGCCAACCCGGCGGCGACATCCTTGCCCAACGTCGCCATCTCGCGCGTCATTGCGATTACAGCCATGGCGGCCTCCCAGAAGAAAACGGCTCAATCCGAACCTCTGCCATTTGCCTACCAAAAGCAGCGGGCAAGCTAGAAATCCGCAGCAACAAGAAAGCGAGCATAGCCAAGTCTAGCAAAGCCAAATCACCGGTATTCACGTGTGATGAGTGCTGCTCGAAAATAACAAGCCAGTCTCACAAGAAGCCGCAAGCCCCGCCGCGCTTGTCTCGCGTAAGGCGGGGCCGCACTGTCGATTAACTGCCCGGCCATCGCCAAGCTCGTCTACGCGGCACCTTCTGGTGCCCGTTGCATTTCAATTTAATTTTCGGCGGCCCGCTAGCGGAGCGCAAGGGCGTCACCCGCTAACGAAGCCGTGGCCCCGCTTCATGGCGCGGCCATATTGTCTGCTCGGTGGTATCATGCTCCCTCCGTTGTAGTTTTCGGAAGAGGCGAATGACGGCCGCATTTCGTGCATCAGAGGCTTCGTCAAGAAAGCCCTTTTAGGCCTTATTTGTGTCGCACAGATTGTGTCGCACGCAAATGCAAGGCCAATGCTACAACCGTCACTATCCAATATCATATTTCCAAAGCTCGTCGTCAAGTGCGGACGGGGGCTGAATTTTATTTTCCGCTTGTTTTTTAGGTGCGATGGAAAAGCGCCCGTGCGGAATCCTCTCCATAAGCTTGTGGAATTGTGCGCCGGAGACATGTATCAGTGTGCGATGGTCACCCGCTTCGAAGTAGACGTCGGGCTGCGCCTCGAGGCTCTCGTCGACGAGCGATTTGAGACCGTAGGCGGCAGCGATCGGTGGCACCGCGCCCGGCTCGCAATCCGGGAACAGTGATGTGATTTCTTCTTCGGTCGCCAGCCCGACCGGTTGGCGCAACCAGCCTCCGATCTCATCGAGCTTGACCTGCCGGGAGGCCGGTAGCACGGCCAGGATGTAGCCGTCGCGACGCCTCAAGACCACAGCCTTTGCGAGGCTGTCGCCGCGAATGTGGCTGGCTTCGGCGCTGCGGATCGAAGTGCCCGTGTGGTCATGCACGAGGAAATCGTACGGGACACCGTTGTTGCTCAAATACTGTTGCAGTGTGATGGCGATACCCATGGCCTTGCTCCTTCGGCCGCCCCTATCGGCGGCTTCGATTGAAGAGCAGCGACCAAGCATCACCGGCATCGACAGGTGCTGGCCGCGGGCCACCGATGCAGCAATATCCGCTGCAGAAAGCGACCCGTTACCTGCTGGAAACGTCCGGTCGCCGGCTCCTGTGATGATCGCAGTCTAATTCACGCGAACCTTGCTGACAATGACGTTGTGTTTTTATTCTGCGTCGGGATTTTCGAGTTTAAGGCACACGCTTGTAAATCTGCGTCGTCGGATCCTGGTGTAGCAATTGCCACCCCGGCAGCCTGGGAAACAAAGTAGCCTCCGGCTCCGTAGCGCTCACAATGGCCCACTTGGCCCCATGGTCATCAAGAAGTACCGCCAGAAGCCCCGGCTCGGCAGCCGAGGATGCCTCCATCGTCCGGGTTATGAAGCCGCCGAGGAAGAGCTGGTCGGTGCGACCATCAATGAACGTCTTGATGTTGTTGTACGCGAGAAACCCACCGAGATTGTAACTGTTGAAGACGCGTTCTTGCTGCAAAGCTGCCGGCACGCTGTCGAGGGCGGCCACGGGGAAAACTCTTTCAGGGGGTGAAATCGGTTTCAGCAGCAACATTGCCACGCCTGCCAATGCGAGCCCGGCACTGGTAATGTGGGCCATTCCTAGTTTGGTCAGGTATGGTCCGTCCTGAAACAAGTCGAGGCGACGGCACGCATTCCGCATGACTTTGACCAGCGCTGCGCCAGCGACAATTGGTGTAACCAGCGCGAAAAACATGCCGAAGCGGTCATGCCTTACGGCGGCATAGGTTAGGACGGATCGCAAAAAAGCTGAATCGTGATCTGTGTGCGTGCGACCGTGTGACTCGGCAGCGCGGGATTCCTTGTCCCGGCGAACAGTCGTACGCCGTTGCATGATCGACAGACAAGCCATTCGGCAAAGATGGGAAGCCGTC
>CAMDPA010000297.1 GCA_945903565.1 Devosia equisanguinis
CCACAACCGGCGCAAGACCAAAGGCATCGGCCGGATCGCCGCGCGGGTGTTCGAGCAGCTCGTCACGCACCCGCCGCGGACGATGCGGATGCTGGTCGACGAGACGAGGCGTTGTAGATGGTACGGGTCAGTTCAGAGGACGACCTGAGCCAAGGGGATAGGTATGCAGCAGAAGGCCCCGGCTTTCGACGGCAAGAAGTTCTTTGATGAGATTGCGGCGAAGGGGTTCAAGTCGCCGGCTGGCTTCGATGCGGCCAAGTTCTTCGAGGAGCTGGAGAAGCGTGGCTTCAGTGCAACCAACAAGCTCGACGGCCACAAGTTCTTCGAGGAAATCGCTTCGAAGGGCTTTAGCGCGCCCGCGGGCTTTGACGCCAAGAAGTTCTTCGAGGAGCAGGTCAAGGTTGGCGGGCATAGTTATATGCCGCCGATGGTCGAGATGAAGAAGTAACTCGGCCCTCCCGATCTTTTGCGAACACTGCTTCGGGCTGTTTTCGCGTTTGGCTGATCGTTTCGCACCGGGCAAGCAGCGCGTTTGCCCGGTGCTCGGCCAATTCCGTTTTCGGTGCGGACGTTTCGCGATAGGCATTAACTCAAATTGAATGGTGACGACATGCGCCTGGGATGGCTATCCACGAGTCGTATCTTGACGACCTTCCTCTGGGCCACCGCCATCGGCTTGCTGCCGTCGCCGGCAAGCGCGCAGGCGAATGCGCCCGCCAGAGTGAAGTCAGCGATGTCGATGCTCGATCCCGTGGGCTCGTTCGCGCCGATGCTCGCCAAGGTGATCCCGGCCGTCGTCACGATTCTCGTTACGGGCGAGACGCTGGTTCCCGGCGAGCTGAGCCCACGCGGGGCCGATGGCAAACCTGGCGTTCTTGCCCCACCGCGTAAGGAGCCGTTCAGGGCCGGTGGTTCGGGCGTCATTGTCGATCCCGCCCGGGGCCATATCGTGACCAACAATCACGTCATCGCCAATGCGACGCGGATCGAGGTGTCGCTGTCGGATGGGCGGCGGATGACGGCCAAGCTGGTTGGGCGCGACCCAGGAACCGACGTTGCCGTGATCGAGGTCGCTGAGCGCAATCTGCCGGGCATTCCCGTGGGCAATTCGGATAACATGCGCGTCGGCGATGTCGTGCTTGCGGTCGGCAATCCGTTCGGCCTGGAAGGCACTGCGACGCTGGGCATCGTCAGCGCCTTGATGCGCACGGAGGTCGGGCACGAGGCCTTCGAGGATTTCATGCAGATCGACGCGGCGATCAATCCCGGCAATTCCGGCGGTGCGCTCGTCAACGTTCGCGGCGAGCTCGTCGGCATCAATACCGCAGGGCCAAGCGAGGCAGGGCGCGCGACTGGTATCGGCTTTGCGATACCGATCAATATGGCCCGGGCGATAAAAGGTGAGTTGATCACGCATGGCAAGATGCGGCGGGGTTCGCCGGGGCTCATCGTCGAGGATTTGACGTACGAGCTGATGGGTGCGCTGAAGACGCGTGTGGCGCGTGGTGCGCACATCGTCGAGGTGATTTCGGGCTCGCCGGCGGCGGCCGCGGGCATCAAGGCTGGAGGAATTGTGACAAGCGTGGCAGGCAAGCCTGTCAGGGGGGCGGCGGAGTTCAATACGCGCTTTCTTACCGTGCCGGCCGGCAGCGCGCTGAAGGTTGACATCCACTCGGGCGATACGGTCCGGCAGTACACGTTGGTCGCATCACAGATCGTGCTCAAGCCCGTCGAGCGGACTTTGCCTCAGGACTTCGGCAGCATCGCCGGGGCCATTGTCGGCGATGTCATGCTGGGCAACCCACTATACGGCGAGTTGCGCGGCGCTCAGGTGTTGAGCGTTTCTTCGGGCTCGCCGGCCTACGCGACGGGGTTGGTACCTGGCGACGTCATCGTCGAGGTCGACGGCGCGGCGGTCAGGGGAGCCGATGATCTGTTTCGCCGGGCCAATCGCGCCAGCATGCAATACCGCGTGGGGATCGTTCGCTCTGGCGTGCCCGCCTGGATTCGAGTGATGCGGTAAGCAAGTTACTTCAACAGCGCCTTTACCTCGTCCACCATCTCTTTTGGTGTGGCGTAGGCGCGGCTCAGAACCGCCAGGATCTCGCTGCCTTTAACGAGATCGATTTCGAGGCGGCGCTCGCCGGCCTCGGTTGCGAATGCCTTGTCCTTGATCGTCGCTTCGAATGCGGCCTGCAACGCCGCCGCGCGTTCGGCAGGCACTCCAGGTGGGGCCATGTAGGGACGGGCGAACAACTGCGGTGCGACGATCAGCTCGAACATCTGCCGCTCGCGCGGTGTCCGCGTCAGTTCCAGCGCGAGCGGCACGCCGGGGAACATCGGATTGCGCGCCATGCCATATTGCAGGAGGACGTTGATCTTTTTGTCCTTCAGCCAGCCAGGGCGCTGCGCCTCCATCGACGAGTAGGCCCAGCCGCAGAACCCTTTCGTCTCGCCGCGTTCCATGGCGAGGATCGCCTCCGCGCCGCCGGGATAGCCGGTGACGATCTTGAATTTCGTGCCGAGCAGGGCATTGCTGAGCCGGGGGTAGATCACACTGTCCGTCGTCGTGCCGGTGCCGCCGGTGACGAGCTCTTTGTCGCGCAGGTCGGCGATGGTCGCGATGCCCGAGGTGTGAAATGCGACGCAGGTGCTGACCTCGTTCGCGGGGCTGCCGATCCAGGTGTATTTGAGTGGATCGAACTGGGCCTTGGTGTTGCCGAGCAATGGATCGAGAGGGATCGTGCGGTTGAAAGTTGCGAACTCCGTGCCGTCTTTCGGCGCGATGTTATAGAGCGCGTTGGCGAGGACCAGGCCGCCCGCGCCGGGATTGTTCTTGACGACAATCTGCGGCTCGCCGGGAATGAAACGCGGCATGTGGCGGGCGATCACGCGGGCGTAGGTGTCGTAGCCGCCGCCGGCTGCCGTGCCGACAGTGAGGGTGACAGTCTTGCCCCGGTAGAACTCCGCGACCGGATCTGCAGTGCACGGATGGGCGGCGAGTGTCGTCGTCACAAAGGTTAGAGTGCAAATCCGGGAATGCAGGACGCGCATGGTAGGCTCCCCCGTCCAGATCAAGTTTCCTCACCGCTTTTTGCCGACGATATCGCAGGATTGGCGCTGCGGCTATGGGCGCGCGCGAACTATGCGCTACGCGCCCAAGGGGCTGTCCGCCCCTTGGATCCCCGACCAAGGGCCGGCCCTTGGAACCCTCACTTAGGCAGCGCTATCGCATATGACGCGCGTTCGTCGTAGGTCGGCGCTGAGCGCCTTTTGCGGGAAGCCCGACGGTCCCGCCCGATGTGTCGTGCTTCGACCGGCTCAGGGCGCGTGTTCGCATCCGCGCCCGCGATCAGCAGGCGACGTTCAAGTCCTTTTCCTTTCTGCTCCGGCGTAAATGCAGGGCAGCGGGGCCGTGAAAATCCGCGATAGTGTAGTAAAAAAGAGCGGCTCTCCACCGCCCCGCCTCGGACTTCGCAGCGGGCCCACCCAGGCGGCGCGTTAGCGCGGGAGGATGTGCTTCGCCACTGTATCGTTCCCCGTTGAACCGCGTTAGCGACACTGCCGGTTACCCGTCAGCCGTAGGATACCGCCTCGCTGGACAACCGTTGCGTCGGCCGTCCAGCGACATCCGAGCCCGCACCTCACCTCAAGTACGCCCCCGGAGGCGACCCTGCATGATGCGGACAAAGGGGAGGATACGGGCGGCGGACAAGGCGGGGATAACGTTCCGCAATTCCGTTCGCGACTTCGTCGGCTGGGTCAAGCGCTTGCGCGACCCAGCATTCGCCGCGATACGTTTGCCGCTCCATGTCGGGTCTGCCCGTCGGGGCTTGGGCCTCATCCCGACCTTGCTACCGTTCATATGCGATAGCCCTGCGTGTGGCCGGGCGCGAGTTCTACCGCAGTCGCTTCGTTTGGAAGGCAGCGTAAAAAGGAAGGGGTCTGGGGAATTCGTTCCCCCAGCGGGTCAATCTTGCGCAAGGATGGGCGGCAGCCCAGTCGCGTAGCGAAAGAATGAGCAGCGGTCGCGACCGTGCTAACTTAGGCTCCGATTTGCGCCTCATGGCCTTCGGAACCTTCATGTCCCCAATCAAGTCGAACATCTCGTCCCGCTCCGACACCTTCCGTGCCAACGAGAAGGCAATGGCGGCGGCCATCAAGGCCATCGACGACGCCGCCGCGCTGGCGATGGCCGGTGGCGGCGATGTCGCGCGCAAGCGGCACACGGGACGCGGCAAACTTTTGCCCCGAGACCGCATTGCCCGGCTGATCGATCCGGGCACGCCGTTCCTCGAATGTGGGCTGTTCGCCGCGCACGGGCTCTACGATGGCGACGCGCCGGGCGCGGGGCTGATCACCGGCGTCGGGCGCATCGAGGGACGCGAATGCATGCTCGTCGTCAACGATGCCACGGTGAAGGGCGGCACGTACTACCCGCTGACCGTGAAGAAGCATCTGCGCGCGCAGGAGATCGCCCAACAGAACAATCTGCCGTGCGTTTATCTCGTCGATAGCGGCGGTGCGAACCTGCCCAATCAGGACGAGGTTTTTCCCGACCGCGATCATTTCGGCCGCATCTTTTTCAACCAGGCCAATATGAGCGCGAAGGGCATTCCACAGATCGCCGTGGTGATGGGCTCGTGTACGGCGGGCGGCGCGTATGTTCCGGCGATGTCCGACGAGACGATCATCGTCAAGGAGCAGGGCACGATCTTTCTGGGAGGCCCGCCGTTGGTGAAGGCGGCGACCGGCGAGGTTGTCACTGCGGAGGATCTGGGCGGCGGCGATGTGCACACGCGGCTGTCGGGCGTAGCGGATCATCTGGCGCTCGACGATGCGCATGCGTTGGCGCTAGCGCGGCGTGCGGTGGCGAACCTCAACCGGCCCAAGCGCGTCGACATCGAGATCGCGCCGACCGAGGCGCCGGAGTGCGATCCCGACGAGCTGCCCGGCGTGATCCCTGCGGACGTGCGCACGCCCTACGACGTGCGCGAGGTGATCGCGCGGATTGTCGACGGCTCGCGGTTCGACGAGTTCAAGGCGCGCTATGGTGCCACGCTGGTAACGGGCTTTGCGCACATTCATGGCGTGCCGGTTGGCATCATCGCCAACAATGGCGTCCTCTTTTCCGAGAGCGCCCTGAAGGGCGCGCACTTCGTCGAATTGTGCTGCCAGCGTAGGGTTCCCTTGGTGTTCCTGCAAAACATCACAGGCTTCATGGTCGGCCGCAAATATGAGGCCGGCGGCATCGCCAAGGACGGCGCGAAACTCGTGATGGCTGTCGCCACCGCGCAGGTGCCGAAACTCACGGTCATCATCGGCGGCTCGTTCGGGGCGGGCAACTACGGCATGTGCGGACGCGCCTACGATCCGCGTTTTCTGTGGACGTGGCCGAACGCGCGCATTTCCGTGATGGGCGGCGAGCAGGCGGCGGGCGTGCTGGCGACGGTGCGGCGCGAAGGGCTGGAACGGGCAGGCAAGGCATGGAGCGCGGAAGACGAGGCGGCGTTCAAGCGCCCGATCGTGGAGCAGTTCGAGCGCCAGGGACACCCACTGTATGCGTCCGCCCGGCTGTGGGATGACGGCATCATCGATCCGCGCAAGACGCGCGACGTCCTAGGGCTGTCGCTTTCAGCGGCGCTGAACGCACCGATCCCCGAAACGCGGTTCGGCGTGTTCAGGATGTAAGCAGCAATGCGGCTAATACCGGAATTGCTCGGACAAGATGCGCTCATCCAGGTTGTGCCCGGGGTCGAACAGCATCAGCAGTTCGCGGCCCGTGTCCTCGGCGATATCGACCTGGACGACGTCGCGGAACTCGGCGTGGTCCGCCACCGCGGAGACCGGCCGCTTGATGCCGTCGAGCACTTCGAAGCGGATGTGGGCGGCGCGCGGGAGCAGAGCGCCACGCCAGCGTCGCGGGCGAAACGGACTGATTGGCGTCAGCGCAAGCAAAGGTGCGTCGATCGGTAGGATCGGACCGTAAGCGGACAGATTGTATGCGGTGGAGCCCGCCGGCGTGGAGACGAGGATACCGTCGCAGACGAGCTCTTCCATCCGCACCTTGCCGTCGATCGCAATGCGCAGCTTGGCCGCCTGATAGGTTTGGCGGAAAAGTGAGACCTCGTTGAAGGCGATGTCGTTGTGGATCGTCCCATGCACGTCGCGTGCGGTCATGGCGAGGGGGCGGATGCGGCTCACTTCAGCGCGCGCGATGCGCCCAGTCAGGTCGTCCTCGCGGAACTCGTTCATCAGAAACCCGACCGTGCCGAGGTTCATGCCGTAGATCGGCACGCGCGACTTCAGGAAGCGGCGTAGTGTCTGTAGCATCAGGCCATCGCCGCCGAGCGCCACAATGACGTCGGCCTTGCCGGCTGGCGCATCGCCGTAGAGGGCGGCGAGGCGCTTATGTGCTTCCGCGGCCTCCGGTGTGTCGGAGGCAACGAAGGCGATGCGCTCGAATTTTCGCTTGATCTCAGGCATGGTTCGCTGATGCAACTCGTTCAATGAGGACTGCTGCCGTGGAAGCCGACGACACGCTCGAACCGCCTGCCACAGTGAATGCCGCAGTCGATGCGGTGCTCGTATATGCCACGTTCCCGACGCAAGTGGCAGCCGAGTGGGTGGCGGAAGCCGTCGTTACCACGGGGCTGGCGGCGCATACCTATCCCCTTGCCTCAGGTCCCTCAAATTCAGCGCAATTGCATGGTCTACCGGCGACAACCAGGAGTTGGCGCCATGACACAGCATAAGTCGGATGATCTG
>CAMDPA010000298.1 GCA_945903565.1 Devosia equisanguinis
GTCCATCGCCCAGAAAGCCGGCACGATCGACAAGGGCAGAGCGATCGCGGCGATGATGGTCGCGCGCAAATCGCGCAGGAAGACGAACACAACCAGGATGGCGAGAGCCGCGCCCTCGATCATGGATTTCATCGTCGCATCGTAGACGCCGACCGTGTGAACAACAGCCGAATCGACCAGTTCCAGCTTCAAGCCGGGATTGGCGGCGGCGAGTTCGGCGACCCGCTTGGCGACGGCCTTGGCGGTGACCACGTCGCTCGCGCCCTTCGCGCGGCTGATCGCGAACGCCACGATCGGTTCACTGTTGAGCTCGGCATAGGTGCGCGGCTCCGCCACCGTATCGGTCACGGTGCCAAGCGTATCAAGGCGTACCGAGCGCCCACCCGGCAGCGCGATCATCGTCTGCGCGAGTTCGGCGATCGTCTTCTTGCCGGCAAGTGTTCGGATGGCCTGCTCTCGGTCGCCGATCTCGCCGCGCCCGCCGGCAAGGTCGACGTTGGTCGCGCGCACTTGCCGGTTCACGTCGCCCGCTGTGATGCCGAGCGCGAGCAGTTGGTTCGCATCCAGCGCGATCTTGATCTCGCGTTCCACGCCGCCGACGCGCTCGATCTTGCCGACGCCCTTTACGCTCTGCAACGCGCGCGCAATCGTATCATCGACCAGCCACGACAATTCCTGCGGGGTCATCGCCGGCGCCTTGGCCGCGTAGGTGAGGATCGGCAAACCCTCGATGTCGATGCGCTGCGTGATCGGCTCGTCGATCGTGCGCGGCAGCTCCGAGCGAATGCGCGACACCGCGTCCTTGACGTCGTTGACCGCTCGATCCGTGGGCACGCCCAGCTCGAACTGGATCGCCACCGTCGAGCTGCCCTCGACGACCGTCGAATTGATATGCTTGACGCCGGTGATGCCGGCAACCGCGTCCTCGACCTTCTTGGTGACCTGCGTCTCGAGCTCCGATGGCGCCGCACCGGCCTGCGTTATCAATACCTGCACCACGGGCACGTCGATGTTGGGAAAGCGCGTGATCGGCAATTGCCGGAAGCTGAAGATGCCGAGCGCCATCAGCACCGTGAAGAGCAGCAGCGGCGGCACCGGATTGCGGATCGCCCATGCGGAAACGTTCATTCGACTGGACATGACGGTCTACCCGCTAATCAATTCAGCTTCTTCGCGGCATCGCGGCTCTCAACGGGCGTGACCCCGTCGCCGCCGCGCAGGAATGTGCCGGCCTTCGCGACCAACATCTCGCCCTCTGCGACACCTTCCTTGATCTCAACCAGCTCACCCATCTGCAATCCGGCGATCACCTTGCGG
Organism: Devosia equisanguinis; assembly: GCA_945903565.1. Lineage (GTDB taxonomy): Bacteria > Pseudomonadota > Alphaproteobacteria > Rhizobiales > Hyphomicrobiaceae > CAMDPA01. Next base: position 1,318 of record CAMDPA010000298.1, read on the forward strand.
CTGACCACGCGGTTTGCCGTGACGATCTGCACGTAGGCGCCGTCCGCGTTGAACAACACTGCGCTGGCTGGAACCGCGATCGCGTTGGTGTTGCGCAGGGTGACAAGGCCGCGTCCGAAGCTCCCGATATGCAGCCCCGGATTCTCACCGAGCACGATCCGCACACGCCCTTGCCGGGTCGCCTTGTCCACTTCCGGCATCACCAGCCGAACCGCGCCTTTGGCTTCGCTGGCGCCTGCCACCAAGACGACCGCCTGCTGGCCGGCCTTCAACCGGTTGAGATCGGCCTCGGGCACTTCGCCCTCAAGCTCGATCTGCCCGTCCGCGATGATGTGGAACATCGACAGCGCCGCCGCAGTTCCGGAGGCCAACCCGCCGACTCGCGCGCTGCGCCGGCTGACGATGCCGCCTACCGGTGCGCGCACGTCCGTTCGCGACAGCTTCCAGGAAAGATCGCGCCGCTGCGCGTCAATCTGGGCGCGTTCGGCCTCGGCGACTTTGAGCCCATCCTCCGCCACCCGGAGCTGAGCCACGGCGGTCCGCGCCGCCGCCTCGCGCTGATCGAGTGTGCTCTCGGACAGCGCGCCGGTCTGCTTCAGCGGCTTCGCCCTGTCGTAAGCGTTGCTGGCCTCGACGCGCCGTGCTTCGGCGGCAACGATGTTGCTGCGCGCCTGGGCGATGGACGCGGCGGCCTTGGCCAGCGCGGCGTCGTTCTGTGCAAGCTGTGCCCGCAACGTCTCCTGCTCGAGCCGTGCGAGCGGTTGGCCTTGGGTGACGCGATCACCCTCTTCGACCAGCAGCTCCATTACCCGCAGCCCTTCGACCTCCGGCGCGACCAGCACCTCCAGGCGCGGCACGAGCGTGCCCGTCACGAGCACCGTCTCGGTCAGCGCGGTCTTGGCCGCGCGAACGACAGTGACGGCGGGCGCGGGCTCGTCGCGGGTAATGGCTTTCGGCTTTATCGGCCCGGTTTCGCGCGATGCGGCGTGGCCGGACTCCGGCTTGGCGAACGGCAGCATCCCTTTCGCGTAGAGCCCGGCAACAGCGACGACGGCGATTGCCGAGGCGGCGAGAACCTTATTCATGACTGCGCTCCGTTGACCTTTTCCGCCGCGGCGCCACTGGCGACAGTTTCCTGCGGGTTCAGCAATCCGCTTACGATGGCGGTGATGACGGGGATCACACTCTTGATATCGAAATCGGGATCCACCGCGCGCCGCCAGAACATCCCGTCACCCAGGACGGCGACGACGCGGGCCAGCATTTCCGGTGTGAGCGTGGGCTTGATGCGGCCTTCCGCTGCCGCGCGCGCGAACAGTTGCTCGAAGCTCTCCAGCACGAACCTGTCCACCGAGCGGTAGATCTTGCCGACCGCCTCGTTGCGCGTCGCTTCCAGGCCGATCTCGACGCACATCAGGCGCTTGTGCTGCGGCTCCTCGACGGCGTAGTGCGCACCAAGCCGCGCAAGTGCGGTGCCGAGGTCAGGCGACTTCGCGAGCTCTGCGAGTTCACCCGCCAGCTTGTTGCGATCGCGCTCGGCAATTCCCGAGATCAGGTCCTCCTTGGACGCGAAATAGACGTAAAACGCACCGGCGCTAACACCGGCTTCCTTGCAGATGTCCTGCATGCTTGTGCGATGAAACCCGGCGCGCGCGAAGCACAGCTCGGCGGCATCGAGAATATGCGAGCGGCGCGCGGCTTGGGTGGCTGGATTGAGCTTTGGCATGGTCGTCGAACGGACCTCTCATGTAGTTCGGTCTTCGCACCCGGCCTAGTGTCCTCGCCTTACGTCCATTGGACGCATCGACCCAAGACAGCCCTCGGAGGGCAACGGCGCAGCGCAGCACTTTTGCTCGCAACTGCGAAAAGAAAACGAACAGTCATTTTATTTGACAAGAAACTATGACCCCGTCAAGGCCGTGAATCTACGGCAAGCCGTCGCATGCCGGGGATCAAACCCCTGATGCACTTAATTAAGACCGCTTCCCTTCCCGTTTGCGTTCCCGGAAGCCGAGTGAAGCGAGGCTATCCGGGATCTTTACACTTCTGATCGGGGTAAAGACCCTGGATCTTCACGCTCCGACCTATCGGTCAGAACGTTCGTCCGGGGACGCATGGAGAGGAAACGCTTCTGACTGCCAAAAGAGCCGCTCGGATGGGACGACCCCAGCGCGTTCTGGGTCGAGTGACTGTGGGCGCTGATAATTGTCGCCGGACAGGCTGGGGTCTCCTGGCGCCTCGTCGTGAAGCAGCCATGGCCTGAACAAGCGCCGGGGTTGTGCGAACTCCGCATTCGCGGGAGGGCTTGGGACGCTTAGTCACTTGAGCCGGGCAGTGGTGGCCGCATAGGATCGCGCCGTCACTACTAGAGCGCTTTCCACTCGATTTGGGTTTGAGGAAAGCGCTCTAGACCTTTGCTTGTCGCATTTTCTGCGGTTAACCGGTGTCGACTTAACCGGAAAATGCTGTAGCCCCACGGAGCAGGCCCATGGCCGACGCGCGCGCGCCTCGAATGCAATTGGGTGTGTTCTTCAATCACACCGGGCACCATATCGCCTCGTGGCGGCACCCGCGCGCGGATGCGGACGCCCACGTGAGCATCGAGCACTACGTCCGGCTGGCGCAGACGGCGGAGGCGGCCGGGCTCGATTTCCTGTTCTTCGCGGATTCGGCGGCAACGGCCGAGCGGCGGCCGGAGTCGCTGCGGCGCTCGGCGCAGTACACCGCCTATTTCGAGCCGCTGACGCTGTTGTCGGCGCTGGCGATGGTGACCAAGCGCATCGGCCTCGTGTCGACCGCGACCACCAGCTACAACGAGCCGTATCACGTTGCCCGCAAGTTCGCCTCGCTCGACCACATCTCGAAGGGGCGGGCGGGCTGGAACGTCGTCACGTCGGGCAATGCGGCGGAAGCTTGGAACTTCGGACGCGACGAGCACTTCGAGCACGAGGCGCGCTACGACCGTGCGCGCGAGTTCGTCGAGGTGGTGCATGGCCTGTGGGACAGCTGGGACGACGACGCGTTCCCCCGCGACAAGGCCTCCGGCGTGTTTCTTGAGCCGTCGCGGATGCATCACCTCAATCACAACGGGCCGCATTTCAAGGTGCGCGGGCCGCTCAACGTGCCGCGGCCGCCGCAGGGCTATCCGGTGATTTTCCAGGCGGGCACGTCGGAGGCGGGCCGGGAGTTGGCGGCCGAGACGGCCGAGGCGGTGTTCACATCGCAGCTCACGGTGGCTTCGCAAAAGGAGCACTTCGACGACGTGAAGGCACGGATGGCCAAGTTCGGCCGGCGACCCGATCAGATGAAGATTTTGCCCGGGCTGACCGCCGTGGTGGCGCCAACCGAGTCGGAAGCGCGGGAGAAGTGGGACTTCCTGCAGTCGCTGATCCATCCCCAGGTTGGGCTCGATTACCTCTCGATGCTGCTGGCGACGGACTTGTCCGGATTGAAGCCCGACGATCCCTTCCCGGCACTGGAGATGCACGACAAGGTGAGCAGTCACGGCATGTTCAAGAACGTGGTCGGCACGGCGCTGCGCGACAAGCTGACGGTGCGGCAGTTGTGGGAGCGGCTGGCCGGAAGTCGCGGCAAGGCAACGTTCATCGGCTCGGTGGCGCAGGTCGCCGACCAGATGGAGCATTGGTTCCGCGCGGACGCGTGCGACGGGTTCATCCTGCAGCCGTCGTATGCGCCGGGCGAGCTCGACGACATCTGCACGATGCTGGTGCCGGAGCTGCAACGGCGCGGGCTGATCCGCGTGGGGTACGAGGGGGCAACGCTGCGGGATCACCTGGGGTTGGCGCGACCTGCAAGCCGGTGGCGGGAAAATGGGGACACCCGCCATTTTCCTTGATCGATGCTGGCGTGATGCTCGCTCGCGTAGCCAATAATCCTGGAAACGGCAGTTGAAACGATCAGTCGCAAGACGAAGGGCATCATGCCGGAGGCGTGCCCATGCACGACCCTTCGATCCCGCCAAAGGGCTCGCCCTTTGGAAACCCTCCCTTTAAGGAGCAGGTCCAGATTTGCGGGATTTTATGGTCGTGAGCGACTCCCAACTGCCGGATCTAAGGTCGTGGTGGCTGTCCCCATTTTTACTCCGTTTGACGCGGCAGCGGCGACCCGCTTGTTGCGGCGAGATGGGAGGACGATAGCGGTGGTCGCGAGGGGCGGGGACAACTCGCATCGATAGCCGGCCGCCGGCGGCTGTTCTACCGTTCGAATGCCGTCCATCGACATGGGAGAATCAGCGCTTCGAGCTGGTCGAAACAGCGATCGACACCCCCTTCGACATAGTGCTCGTGCAACACACCGTGTCGAACGTGCAGAACATCGCGCCATCACATGACGTGATCGGCAACCCGAACGGTTAACGTCAGGGCGAGCCACTTGCCTGCGATGGGGTCAGACCTCGCGCCTAAAGTTCGACTCGTCATCCTCGACCGAAATGAGCGAAGGCGAACGAGTGTCGGGGACCCAGCATGAGAGTCGTGCGAAGCACGCAAAATGGAAATTCGACGCCTTCGGCGACGTCTTGTGCTGGTTCCCCGACGCGGCTGCGCGCCTGAAGCGGCGCTCGCCGGTCGAGGATGACGGGGCGAAGGTTTCGCGAAGCGCGTATGCCTCCCAGTCCCCGCGGGAGCGCAGCGAAACGGCGCGCGTACCCGGAAATTAAAGACCCGTGCGGCGCAGCCGCAAACGCAGCGCCCCGACGACTTCCGTTGCTAACCCGAGACCGTTCTTGTTCCAACGACGGCCAGTCGTCGGAGATGGGCCAGGAAGAGACATGGCCTGCTCGATGGCGACGAGCTTGAACTTCGTCCGGTCCTTGGTAGCTTAGCCGACGGTCGAAGAGGGATGGCCAGACCCGGGCGCCATAGGCCGGCCGCGAAGGTTGCTTGATTGTCACACAACTGCTCACAACGTCGCTGTGGGGCCGGCCCGGGGGTGCAATGATGCACATTATGTCCACTCGAAATCGTTCTGAGTTCCTGGCAGTTCCAGAGCTAATCCGGTTTTCTCCTACGCGAGTTGAAGGAGCATTGCAGGGATGCTTGTTGATTAAGACATCCACCTTAACACTGAAATATCTCGCGACACTGCGCAGCTTCAGAATGTGCCTGTTTCGCCTTAATGGAGGTCAGCTTGGCTATGGCCTCGAAGTTCCCGACGACTCCGAGGCACCCGGCACCTTATGGTCTCTCGTTGGCTTCGAGGAAGAGTTTGACGCCCTCCGCAAGAGCCTCACTCAGGCAACAGCATTCGTGTACCTATACAACGAGCTGGCGATCAATGTTGCGTGGGGTGAGGTGGCCCCGCTTGTTCGGACAGATTTTCCGCTGCGATAAGTGGAGGCTCTGCCGGGGTTAGACTGCCGAGCGGATCGGCAGGATGCAGTGTGGTCCGAAGTATGCCCGATCGGGCGTCATGCCGTCGAGGCTCGAGTG
>CAMDPA010000299.1 GCA_945903565.1 Devosia equisanguinis
CGCCTCGAACTCGGCGGCGGTCTTGGGAAAATCCCGCCACAGATCATCCGACTTATGCTGTGTCATGGCGCCAACTCCTGGTTGTCGCCGGTAGACCATGCAATTGCGCTGAATTTGAGGGACCTGAGGCAAGGGGATAGGTATGCCCGTTGAGGCCAGCGCCTCAAACGCTCGAAAGCCCGCACCCGCCTCACTTTTTTCTGTGGATAACAGCTAACATGCTTCGCGAGTCGCCCCAAGTGGCACTTTAACTATTTTGATGTTGCGGCGCAGCATGAGAGGTTAATATTTAGGATTGTCATTTTCTTTACCGTGACTTAAACCATCTTTGGCACACTGAGGTTTAATCCGGAACACCGCAGTGCGGCGGAAGTCGTCCCAAGACGCGACCCGTCACGCCAAAGAGCCCCCCACAATGGGGGCAACAGGAACATGGCCACTGTTGGCACGGTTCTTGTGAGGTCGTCCGAGGACAGTTCGAATTTGTTCAGGGGTATCGAACATGAAGTCACGGGAAGCGGCGCTCCGTCTCAAGCGATTCGAGGCCGACGAGAAGTCACGCAAGGTTCACGGTCTCGAGCAGATGATTCGAGACTTTGAAGTCATGGCTGTGGACCTGGAGCGGCAGGTTCAGGGCGAAGAGGATCGCACCGGCGTCAAGGATGCGCATCACTTCGCCTATTCCACATTCGCCAAGGCGGCAAGCCAGCGCCGGGACAAGCTGCGCGCTTCCATCGATGACTTGAAGGTCAAGCTGGACGATGCGATGCGTGAGCGCGACGAGGTGCTTGCAGAGGCTTCGCCCGAACCGCAGCCGGAGACGCGGGAAGTGGCACGCAGTCGCCGCCGCGTCGATCGTCCTGCAGTCGCAATGGCGCGCTGAAGTTATGCCATAACGCGTTGCTTTGGAACGATGTTCCAACTCTCTTCGATGCTAATGCGAGGGCCGTGCAGGTTTTTTCCTGAAGGCTGCGTTGCCGTATCGTCTACACCCCAACGCAATCGTGCTGAGGTTGGTAACCCGGCCTTGCGCAGACGGGTCCGTCGTGGGAGACCGCCACTACGAAAATTGTCCTGACGGCTCCTCATTCTGGAGGGTGGATTGGGACTTCAAGCGATGTGGCTTGGTGGGCGATGGTAGCGGTGGGATGGCTGGGGTTCGTTCGATAGCTATGGTGCTGGCCGCAAGCGGGCTGTTCAATGTGGCCTGCTCGGGTGGGCCAGCATTGCCTAGTCTGGCGAATGCTCCAGGTCTCGCTGAGCTTTCGAAGCTCGCCGTGCCGGTTCAAGTGGGCGAACGTTCGCAGGTTTCCAGCCCGTCGGTAGACGTCTACGCACGGATTGCGCGCGGCGCCAATCAGTGCTGGTTCGGCCCCCGCGGGCGCTTGACCAAGACCCACATTTTTCACGCGGACGTAGCGCCTTCCATGAACGGTGGAGCGGTGGATATCGTCGTGCACGAAAGAGCTGTCGATCAGCCCAAACCTTGGGGCTACAAGGCATTCCGCGTGGTCCTGACGGAGGGGGCCGGGCTCGACGGCACGCCTGGAGCGGGTGGTACGACAATCACGGTCGAGAACGTCAGGATACACGACGCGGAGGCCGCGCGGATGCGAGCGGAAGCGTTCCAGTGGGCGACGGGTACGGAGGGTTGCAAGGCCGATCCGGCGCTGGACAAGGTCGAGCAGCCGGTTGCTGCCGCGCTACCGCCTGCGCCCGCTACGTCAGCGACCCGCAAGACCAGGCCCAAGGCTGTATCCGCTAGCAGTGATGCGAAGCAAGCTGCGCAGAAATAGCGCTATACCTTGCAGCGTTTCTTCATTTCGGTATTCAATTCGCGGCTGACCTCTTGGGAGAGCATCACCCCGCGTGAGACCTGGGATATCGTCAGGCCTTTGCCATCTGGTCCGCGCAGGATTTGCGGTCCGGCATCGGCCTCCTTGCGGCCGATTGCCAGTTCGTCGCACGACAAGTCCCGCTTGCGTTGCTTGAACGCAAATAGCCTGACGCCCGAGGCATAGGATGCCGTCGGCGCGGGTTGGCGCACCCAGGTGCGCTTTTGATCGGCCAGCATCTGGTTGAGCGCGGCGCCGCGCTCGGAAATGCAGCCCTGGCTGTCATCTACGCAATACAGGCCTCTGGCGCCGACTTCGGGCGGGCCGGCATTGCCACAGGCGGAGACGGTCAGCATCGCGCCAACCATGGCCATGGTGCGGACCGCAATTGCACGGGGCCATGCGCCGTCGTGTGGTGAAACCCTTGATGGCTGCAAGCCCGTAATCCCCTTGTCGTCCGCCGCTCGACCCCATAAAACGCTGGGGTGGCGCCGGTGTGGCAGACGTATGTGGCAGGTTGGGCTCAGCCCTTCGGCGCCGAATCAAAAAACAGATAGCGAGATTCGGCCTGCAGGTCGATGGAAGGGAGTTGCGAACATGGTTCACGCGATCCGGATTCACGAGCACGGCGGCGTCGACAAGATGGTGTGGGAGCCGGTCGAGGTCGCTGCGCCGGGCCAGGGCCAGATCCGCGTCAAGCATCGGGCGGTCGGCTTCAACTACATCGACACGTACTTCCGCTCGGGCCTGTACAAGGTCCCCTCCTTGCCCGCCGTGCTGGGCACAGAAGGTGCCGGCGACGTGGTCGCAATCGGCCCCAACGTGGTCGACTTCAAGGTGGGCGACCGGGTTGCCTACGCCAATCCGATGGGGTCCTATGTCGAAGAGCGTCTCATGCCGGCCGATCGCGCGGTGAGGGTGCCCGACAACATCAACTACGAAACGGCCGCCGCGATGATGCTGCAAGGCATGACCGTGCGCTATCTGCTGCGGCAGACTTACAAGGTAGGGCCGGGCACGGTGATGCTGCTGCACGCTGCGGCGGGCGGTATTGGTCTGATCGCCTGCCAGTGGGCCAAGCACCTCGGCGCGACGATCATCGGCACGGTCGGCTCGGAGGAGAAGGGCAAGCTCGCCAAGGAACATGGCGCGACGCACATCATCAATTACGCGAAGGAGAACTTCGTCGAGCGGGTAAGTGAGATCACGGGCGGCAAGAAGTGCGATGTGGTCTACGACGGCGTCGGCAAGGATACGTTCCCGGGCTCGCTCGACTGCTTGAAGCCGCGCGGCCTGTGGGTCAGCTTCGGCAATGCTTCCGGCCCGGTGCCGCCATTGGACATCGGCATCCTCAATACCAAGGGATCGCTGTTTGCGACGCGTCCGACGCTGTTTACCTACACGGCGACGCGCGAAGACTTGGTCGAGAGCGCCAACGACCTGTTCGACATGGTTGGCCGCGGCATCGTCAAGATCCAGGTCAACCACAAGTATGCGCTGAAGGATGCCGCGCAGTGCCATCGCGATGTCGAAGGCCGCAAGACGACGGGTTCGGCGATCCTGATCCCCTGACGCAGGATGCAGGTCGTGTCGCCTGAGCTTGCGAGTTCTACTTGGCGCGGGTTCAGGCTGGCAGTGACGCGGGCTCGTTCCGTGCCGGCGCTTTGCGGCGTTCACGCCGGGCGAAGCCCAGGCCTGTCGGCACGGGGCCGTATTTGTTGGCGCGCGTTTCGCCGAGGGCGAAGTGCAGCCACATCATCATGGCGAGCATCGGAAGGGTGATCGCAATGGTGACGATCAGGAAAACCGAGCCGCCGGGCTGCATCGAGGCAATGGGCATGAACTGAAGGAGGCCGAAGCACAGGGCCAGGCCTCCCGCGAAAAGCCCGACAAATGCCCCCGCGATCCACCAGGCCGACCGGCCCGTGTCGTGCAGGCGCTGGGCGGCAGCGGAGATCGCGGCGAGGATCAGAATGGCCTTGACGGCGACCATGGCCCGGTCTTCGAGGCTCATTAGTCCGAGCCAGATCACCGCGCCGACGGCGATTTCCGCCGCAAGCATACCTGCGGATACGGTCAACAAACCCTTGCGGTTGCAACGGCCACACGGATCGAACAGGGTAATTGCGAAGCTGGCCAAGGTCATCACCGGAACTCTCGCGGCAAACTCTGAGCAGACTTTCGTTGGAAGGCCATCGAATGGTCTGCTTGGATTCTTACTCGAGCAGAGTTTGATCGCAAAACGGCGCGGGACACGTTTTTGCGAACTCTGCTCAGGCGAGATTATCAGCCGAGCCTTGATACTCCGTTTACTCAACATTCGTTGCCGGCAAGAAACGCAGTCCGCTGATCGATGCCGACGCAAAGTTCCAGCTGCAAGCATCCAAAGTCCGGCCGTTGGCCTGGAACCAACGTTCGTGTCACCAGCCGACACAACGATCTGGAACATAGGCCGGATTTTGATCGCTGCCGCAGTGTCGCAGCATGCCAGTTGTCGCCGCCGACCGTCCCGATTGTCGTGGCCATGTCCGGAGCTGTGGGACGACCGACCGTTCTCGGCGCGGCGGAACGATCCACGTTTTTGACCCGTTTCTGAAAGTCGAACCGCGAGCTGGCACTCATCATTTTGAGGTGAAAGCGGAAGACTTGGGTGCAATCGGTCGCACACCTTCCGTGTTGGGTATCTGGCAGCACGAGTTAACGGCTCTCAGGTTTCAGCGGCATCCCGCGTTAGTCCCCCAAGTACAGGCACATCCCCCGGCGGCCACATTGTGCTGATTGAGCCAGGCGCGTGGAAGATCACGTTCACGCTGCGTCGGGACATCTGTTGGTTGGCGACGACGCGGGAGACCGAATGCCAGGATGATTCAGACCGAACCAGGACCACCGAGTTTTCGACCACCGGCAGGATCGTGGCTTCGATGTCAGTCGCATCGCCGGACCGCAAGATGTTGAGGCAGCCGCCGCTGCTCTTGCTCCAGTCCTCGTTGAAATAGAGGACGTGCGTCATAATCTTCTCTTTCAAGTCGAGATGTGGGCCGAGCCAGGCACCGGGACCATAGTGAAAGAGGTTGACCTCCATCGGAGCATTCGCCAGAGCGAGACCCGTCAGGCTTGACATGGCGTGGCGGTAACCGGGGTCCAAAAGGTCGGCAGCGAGCGCGCGCCAGGCGAAGCTGAGCCGGTCGATGTTGGTGATGCCTTCCGCGCCCATATGGATCAGCGAGCGCACCTGGTAGCGGTAGCCCTTCTCACCGTCGTTACCAATGACCGTCTTGAGATTGTCCTGCGGGTACGATTGGGAGAGCGCTTTCGCATCTGCCGCGGAATACAATTTGTCGATGACGGCCCATTTGAACGGCACCGTCGCCAGCTTCTGAGAGTGGATACGCGAAAGGTCCAGCATGCTAGGCTCCATGGCTACAAGGCCGCTGAGGACGAAGAAGCAGAACGAGATCACCTCGCATGGCCGGCGAACGTGCTCCTCGTCTGCGGGTCCAGTTCGGCACATTCTTTCCAAAACATTTGCAACTTTGTAGTCATTCCGGGGTCCTGTTGCGGTGGTCGCGTACCGCTGATCATCTCGGCTACATCATCCCAGTGCCGATCTACGCGCGCAATGGTGTCAACGACGGCGCGTTCTACCCCGTGATTGCGATTGAGAAGGCGGGCCACTGCGACTGCAGTGGCGGACACCTCCACAATGCCTTCGTAGTCTCGCAGCAGCTCGTATTTTTGATCGGTCGGGACCTGGAAAGCCGGCACCCGAATAACAGGCACACCGTAGACAAGGCCGGTGATGCTAGCGTGCAAGCTCGACGTGATCACGAGCGCTGAGCGGCCGATGATTTCGCTAATCAGGCGCGCCGGAAGCCATGCCTCCGAGGCATGCATGCGCGCATCGAGCGCCGAAAATGATTGGGTGCGATCGCCGTGGCACCAGCAAATTGGAAGTAGGACGGCAGCTAATCGGCCCTTGGCCTGCAAGGCTGCATTGATGGCAGCTCGATACGGCTCCATCGCAGCAGTGGCTTGTACGACCGCGTAGGGCCCGTGCAGATCGAGAGAGGCACGCCAGGCGACAAAGTCATTGGTCTCCGCGGCCAAAGGCCAGATCTTCGACAACGAGAACGCCGTATCCGGAACCAGACCGATCTCGGCGCCGGGTGCGATTCTCTTGAGGTAAGCGCGGGATGCCTCGTCGCGTACGCCGATCGAACGGCTCGCCATAAGCGTGGATCGGAACAGGTCCGAATACCACGGTGCTTGTGGCGAATCCGTCCAAACGCCCACACCGTTCCATACGACGGGTTTTCCTGCCATCGCTGCCATCGCCGCCGGCATCAACCAATAACAAATTGGAATGCTGGACTTGGGCGGGACGGAGACCGGATAGCTTTTGTCGAAGCGTACGATTTGCCCACCGCCAATCATCATGGCGTCGAGTTCAGGAATGAGTTCGGGCAATCGCTCGGCCGGTTGAACGGCGAACGGCCAAGATCCAATGGATTTGCCGTTGGGAGAAATCGGGACCACCTCGATACGCGAATCGCGTGCGCCGAGTGCGGCTTGGGCAAGTACGGGAAACAGCAAGTCACCATAGTTCTCAACGTCGAATGTTCCTACGAAGCCAACGCGGATTGCGCGGTGCGCAGGCCCGCCACCGATGTTCTGTTCCGCTCGGTTGGTTCCCGACGTCGAGGTGGCTTCGCGGCCTGAAACTTGGCCGCTGAGCAGCGATGTCAGTATCGCCGATCTCCATGGTTTCGTTCGGCGTGGCGGCGTAGCCAGTCGAAATGCCTCGTCCTCGAGCGATAGATTTGGATTATAGTTGGAATCCTCACCCAATGGGTTGGGCTAGCCCGGATCATGCATCAGGCGTGAGGAAAATGACGTTGGCCGTGGCGCAGGACGTTGAAATCGCGTAG
>CAMDPA010000300.1 GCA_945903565.1 Devosia equisanguinis
CCCAATCAACGGCGGCGGACTTGTCCACTTTGCAATCGACGCTGCGGCAGCCGGTCGTCAAGGCACTGAGTGGCGATGGCTCGGTCGTCGATCTGGTTTCGCAAACCGAGCTGATGCTCGCCGAGGCGGTAGCCGACTGGTTGCTCGCCATTGGCGAGGAAGGTCGCGCGTCTACCGTGGTGATTGCCGAGGGTGGCAGCACCGCACTGTTGGACGCGGCACTGTCGCGTCGCGGACTCCCGAAGCTGGGGCTGTCGTCGGTCTCGACCTTCCGCGGCGCACTGCAGATCCTGCCGCTTGCGATGGCGTTGCAATGGCATCCATTCGATCCGGTGGCGCTGCTCGATCTGCTGATGCTGCCGCGTCCTCCGGTCGGCCGCTTTGCAGCGAGCCTGCTCGCAACCGCGCTGTCACGTGAGCCCGGCCGCGGCGGTCGCCAGTGGGCGGCGGCCTGGACGCGGATTGAAGACATTCTGCGTAAGGATGTGGCGGCGGGGCAGCGCAAGCAAGCCGATATCGACGCGCAGCTGGAGGAGTGGCGAACATGGACGGCGGGCGGGCAATTCGATCCTGACCAAGGCATGCCGAAGGCCGAGGCGGCTGCCGTCGCGCAACGGGTGATCGCGTGGGCGGTTGCGGCCGATGTCGGAGCGGGTGATCCGCTGCTGATGAGCGTGGTCTCAGCGTCGCGGGCGTTGCTGGAGGCGATCGAGGCGAGCCGACGGGATCTATTCCCGCGGCTGCTGATCGAAGCGATGGTGGCTCAGGCGATCGGCGATGGCGTGCCCGATCCCAAGCATGTCGCAGAGGCCGGTAGTGTACGCGCCATCGACAGCGCCGGTGCCATTTGGGATGCGGCCGAGCGCGTCGTCTGGTTCGACTTCAAGGACCCCGGTCACGCGCCAGCCGCGTCGCGATGGGACGAGGAAGAGCGAGCCGCGCTGGCGACCGAGGGTTGCGTTTTCGAAACTCCGGCCGAGGCCGCGGCTCGTGTTTCGGCACACTGGGCCCGTGCGGCCGCCATGGCTGGCCGGCAGATGATCTTCGCACGGGTATCGGAGGACGGCGGCAGCGAGATCGGCACGCATCCGCTGGCACATCGGCTGGCGTCGGTGCTGGGCGAACGGGCGACGGCGCAAAATATCAGGAAGCAAGCCGAGGGCTTGCTTGCGAACAGCCCCTTCGAAATCGGCGGCGTTGCGATCGAGCGTCACGAGGCCCGGCTTGCGCTTCTTCCGGTCCAGGCAGCCACGTGGAGCGTCTCGAAATCCACCATCGCACGGACGAAAGACCGGTCGGAGACCGCCACCTCTCTGGAGCATCTCCTGGCGTGCCCGCTCAGGTGGCTGTTGTCGGATGTGCTCGAGGTCAGGCAGGGGCGCGCGCACAGCATCCCTCGCATCGAAAATTTGATCGGCAATGTTGCCCATGCGTTGGTGCAACGGTTGTTCCCGCCTGGAGAGCCGCCGGATCCCGCGGTTGTCCGCAAACGGGTGGCTGAGGACATCGACCAGCTCGCCGAGGACATAGCGGCACCTTTGCTCCAGCCCGGTGGGGCGCGCGATATGGCATCGGCGCGTCGCCGCATTCCTGAATCACTTGCCTTTCTCGCTCGGCACATGCAGGCGCGCAGCCTGAGGGTCTCCGCGACCGAGGCCGACATCGAAGGCGAGTTGGCCGCAGGCCTCAAGGTTCATGGCCGCATCGACATGCAGGTCGAGTTGCCGGTTAAGCAGCCCGCCGTGATCGACTTCAAATGGTCGGGGCGCGACAAGTACCGCCGAGAAGAACTCGAGGAAGGGCGGGCCATCCAGCTGGCCGTCTATGGTCGGGCGGTCAACGGCAAGCGCGGCGTCGCCCCGGCCGGCTACTACATGCTGGCGCAACGAAAGCTTCTCGCCGAGCAGGGCTCTGCACTTGCGACCGAAACCATCGAGGTCGCCCGTGATCTCGCCGACACGGTGGGCGCCATCGCGGCGTCATGGCAGCTGTGGCAAGCGGCAATCGCCGGCGGCTCGGCGCGGGCGACCGGCATCAGCGAAGACGAGCAGCTACCGGATGGGCTCGAGATCACGCCGCAACTGCCGTGCAAGTTCTGCGACTTCAAAGGGCTGTGCCGGGTGGGCGCACCGGCAGGGAGCCAATCATGAGAAAGGTCATGGTCAAGGTTATGGGCAAGATCGATTCCATCATCGCCTCGGCCGGCACCGGCAAGACCACGCGGCTTGTCGAGCTCATTGCCAGCGAGACCAAGGCCGATACGCCGGCCGAGAAGATACTCGGCACGACCTTTACCGTGAAGGCGGCGGCAGAACTCGTTGCCCGGGCCCGCGGCAAGCTCGTCAAGGACGGTGACATCGATCGTTCGACGAAGTTGCTGGCGGCGAGGCTGGGGACGGTCAACAGCGTCTGCGGACGCCTGATTGCCGAATTCGCGCTCGATCTCGGGCGCTCGCCGGCCACCGAGGTGGTTGCCGAAGAGGCGCTGGTGTCGACGTTCAACATCGCGACCGATGTCGTGATCGGCGCGTTTGCCTTGAAGATAGCGCCCTTGGCCGATGCGTTCGGCTTCGACGAATTGCAGGGCGATGCCGGGGATTGGCGCAAAGCGGTGAAGACCATCGTCCATCTCGCGCGCTACAACGGCATGACCGGAGAGATGCTGGCGCTTTCTTGCCAACGCTCGCTCAAGACACTCGACGCCATACTTCCCAAGTCGACCGCGACGGCCGAGGTCCTCGATCGCGCGCTTGCCGCGGCGATCGACAAGGCTGTCAGCGCCGCCGACAATGGTGGTCTCGCCACTAAGCGCACAAAGGCGACCGATAAAGCGCTGGGGACCGTGCGGAGCTGCAAGGCTGTGCTGGCGCGCGGCGAATGCCTGCCATGGCCGGCGTGGGCGCGTCTGACGAAGCTTGAGCCCGGTAAGCAGGATCAGCCGCTGTTCGATCCGATCATGACGGCTGCCGCGGCGCATGCCTATCATCCGCGCTTGCGTGACAACCTGCATGCCTATGTCGAGGCCGTGTTCGAATGTGCGGGCGCAGCGCTGGACAGTTACGCCAGCTATAAGAATGCCCGCGGCCTCGTCGACTTCGCCGACCAGGAAGCATTGGCGCTCGAGCTGTTGCAGCGCCCTGAGCTGCAGAAGCGGCTCGCGGAACGGATCGAGGCGGTGTTCGTCGACGAGTTCCAGGATTCGAGCCCGATCCAGGTCGCGATCTTCGCGGCGTTGTCGGGCATCGCCGGCCGCAGCGCCTGGGTTGGCGATCCCAAGCAAGCGATCTACGGCTTCAGGGGCTCGGCGCCAGATCTCACGATGGCCGCGGCGAAGCAGGCACCGGGCGGCACGGGCGGCACGAGCGATGTGCTCGCTGAGTCATGGCGCAGCCGTCCATCGCTGGTGGCGTTTTTCAATGATGCGTTCACGCCAGCCTTTGTCGCGATGGGCCTCGACGCCAAGCAAAGCGCGTTCGCGTCGGCACGGCGTGAAGAGCCGACGGGGGCCGGAGCGCCACTGCATCTGTGGTGGTTGCAGTCCAAGAACAAGACTGTTCGTTTCCAATCGATCGCGGAAGGCGTGCGGCAAGCGCTCGATCGCGACACCCCGATCGTGGTCCAAGGCGCAAACGGGCTGCGCCCTCTGAAGCCGGGCGATGTGGCGGTGCTCGCACGCACCGGTGAGGACGTCACTGGCATCGCCGCGGCCCTCAATCAAATAGGCCTGAAGACAGCGGTCGAGCAGGGCGACTTGCTGTCCGCGCCCGAAGTCGAGTTGACGCTGGCTTGTTTGCGCTGGATTGCGGATCGCTCGGACCGGCTTGCCATGGCGCAGATCGCGCGGCTGCTCGGCGGCACCGAACATCCGGACGACTGGCTTACGGCGGCTCAGGCCGATGATCCCGACGCCGCCCTTGCCGCACTGGTTCCCTTTGCCAAGGTGATCGAGCGCCTGCGTGAGCGGCAATTGGGTATGACGCCGTCGGAGCTGCTCGATGCGCTTCTGATGGAAGCCAATCTGGTGGAGATCGCACGACGCTGGGGAGAGGGAAGCGATCGGACGGAGAATCTCGATGCCCTGCGGCGTCTGGCCAGAGTGTATGAAGGCGAATGCGCCGGCTTGCGCGAGGCGGCCACGGTTTCCGACCTGACGCTCTACCTGCATGACGCCGGGGCCATGCTGCCCGAAAGTAGGGACAGCGATGCGATCTCGGTGCTGACGTATCACAAGGCCAAAGGCTTGGAGTGGCCGTTCGTGGTGCTCGCGGGCCTGGATAACGTACGCACGCCCAAACCGTTTGGCATCTCGGTGGAGAGCGAGGGCGATATCGATTGGCGCGAGCCCTTGCGCGGCCGTTGGATCCGGCTGTGGCCGTGGCCTTACGGCAAGCAAGAAAAGGACGTCGTGATCGATGCCACCGGCCCCAATTCGGTGATCGGGCAAGCGGTGCGCAAGCGTGAGCATGAAGAGGCGATCAGGCTGCTCTACGTGGGCATGACGAGAGCGCGCGATCATCTTGCGCTGGCCATGCCCGCAGGCAAAGGCTCTGAGTGGCTGGATCTGCTCGATGTCGAGGGCGCCGGATCGCACGTGGTGCTGCCGGAGACGGGCAACAGCATCAGGGTCGGCGGACAGGACCATCCGGCTGAGATCATGAGGCTTGATCCGTCCGCGGTTTCGATCCGCACGACGCCGGTGCCGTCTTGCGAAGCCAAGGTGGTCGAGGCGCCTTCCTTTGCGCCGCTGGTGATCACCCCCAGCGCCGGCAGCTCGGCTGGCGATTACCAGGTATTGTCGATGCGAGACTTCGACTGGCGCATGCCGCTCAAAGGCTCTCCCGACATGCAGCGCCTGGGGGAAGCTGTTCATTCTTGCTTTGCCTGCGATGCTCTGATCCGGAGCAAACACCGGGACGTGCGCCTTGCCAAAGTTCGTGCCAGTTTGCAGCGCTGGTCGGTCGCGGAGGTCGACGCTGGCGACGTCCTCATGGCAGCGGATCGGCTATGGGAGTTCATTGCCACGACATTCCCAGGCAGCACTTGGCAAACCGAGGTTCCTATCGTGAGCCGGCTGGGCAATCAGTTGGTGAGGGGCAGGATCGACGTCCTGGTCGAGGGCACCGACTGGTTCGCCATCGTCGATCACAAGTCCTTCCCGGGATCGCGCGCCACATGGCAAAGCAAGGCTCTCGGTTATGCGCCACAGCTGGCCGTCTATGCACGGGGCGTTGAAGCCGCGACCGGGAAACAGTGCCGCGGCACCTGGGTTCACATGCCTGTCATCGGTGCCCTGTTGCAAGTGGAAGCCGCGCAATTGCTCCCGCGGACTGGCGGCAGTCAGCTGAAAGAAGGCCCTTGAAAATAGACAAGGCGCACCCCATTGAATGAGCGTCCGGCACTTTGCCGTGAGAAAGCATCAAGAAGCGGACCACGGTCCGCGCCAACCTGCCAACCCCTGGCAAGGTGGCTCCGCACGAGCGGGATGTGGCCACTGACGTGGCAAACAAAAGGGGAGGATCAGTCCTCCTCGGAAGTGAGGAGGACTGCGTCGTGCCAGACACGCTAAAATCTCAAACGCTTGCGATTGATGACCTTGTTAGCAGCCGCTGCCGCGAGCTCGGTTTGAAGCCGAAGGACGTCATACGGCGCTGTGGCTACGCGAACGAAGCCAAAGGCATCCGCAGGTTTGAGCAGCTTCAGCAGGGAAACTTTGAGAGCACCGTGGGCCTCCTTCGGGCGCTTCCTGGAGCCCTCGAGCTTCCAGATAATTCAGTGAACGAGGCCGTTGAAACGTCAAAGCGCCAGATCCAGGACGCCCGGGAAGCCGCTTGGCGCGCATCCTTCAAACCGCACGCGATCATTCTCACCGAAAACACCAGACCAGAACCCATCTTCGTCGCGGCACTCATCGGCGTGGACACGCTGTTGCGGATTGATTTCGACCTGACATCGACACAGGCGACCTGGCGCACGCAGGCCATCGACGGCATTCGCGCTCGGCTGAAACGCTGGAATTCTTCGTGGAACAACCGGAGGCAAGTCGAAGCCTATTCCTTACCTGCTTTCGGTCGACCGATCGGCTTCGTTGTCAACTACGCTGTCGACCATGCGGTGCGCTATGACCTGGATGGCAATGCTGTCGATATGCTGCCCGCCGCGTACCGCGTCGGCCGAGCAGACTTACGGTTCAGGTGAAGGGCAAGAACGGTTCTCAGATGTTTGTCGAGGACAGAGGTCTCAGTTTACTGGTTCAATGAGGAGGCTCGATGGGCACGATCACGCGACTAACACCCAACATGCCAGCGGCTACCATCAGCGAAGATGAGGTCTCTATTCCGCGGCTCGCAAGTATCCTGGAAGCGGCCGTTATCGATTTCAAGATCGACACGGATGGCGACTTGTATGCGAGCG
Organism: Devosia equisanguinis; assembly: GCA_945903565.1. Taxonomy (GTDB): domain Bacteria; phylum Pseudomonadota; class Alphaproteobacteria; order Rhizobiales; family Hyphomicrobiaceae; genus CAMDPA01. The sequence goes on from CAMDPA010000300.1 coordinate 6,412, forward strand.
ACGGGCTCGAGTTTCCTGCCTGGATTCAGGTGACGAAGGAGCAAAAGCTGATCACCTTCTTCACCTATTTCAAGCCGCAAGTCGTGGAGGAGCAGGACTGGCTCAAGTGGATCAACGACATGAACCGAACCATTGTTGGCGTGCAATTCCATTGGGATGAGAAGGGGGTCGTGGGGGGCGCGCATTGGATGAGCTACGATGGTGGTCTCAACGTACGGCAGTTCATTAAGATGCTCCGCCGCTTCGCTGGCGCCTTCAGAGCCGGACTCAATCTCGATGATGATGGCG
>CAMDPA010000301.1 GCA_945903565.1 Devosia equisanguinis
ACGCCCGCACTCGAGCCTCGACGGCATGACGCCCGATCGGGCATACTTCGGACCACACTGCATCCTGCCGATCCGCTCGGCAGTCTAACCCCGGCAGAGCCTCCACTTATCGCAGCGGAAAATCTGTCCGAACAAGCGGGGCCACCTCACGCGGAAAACGTTGCCCAGAAAGTTGAAGCGAGGATTGCTGCTCCCATCGAGGGGTTGATAGCGACCGTCGAGGATATCGATCGGAGACTATCGGCTGCTCAGCCCCCGACCATTCAGTTGGAAGGCAACCTGGGCGGGGAAATTGGTGATGCAGCGCGCGACGTACGACTTGCAACAGATGATATGCGCGTTGCAATCGCTACCTTGACTGCCCAGGCGCAGGCCGATTTTGACGATGCCCGTCTGAAGTTGATCGAGACCATTGTGGAGGCGACGCGAAATTGGGATCAGAGTGGTTCTGTTGTCGCTGATCGTTTGAATCAACTTCTGGAAGGTGCTCCTGCCGGTTGGTCGCGCGAGGCTGAAGCTGCCGCACGGACTGTACATACCGCAGCCGAGGCCGCGCGGGTACGGCTGGAAGAGACCGTTTCAGATCTCGCGTATACGGCAAAACGCGAAACCGTTGAGGCAACCGCAGCCCTGACGAAGATCAGCGAGCAATTGGTCCGTCAGTCCACTCATGCGCGCGACGCGATCGGTACGCAACTGGCTAGTTCTGTCAGCGGTATCGAACAGGCCTCACGCAACATCAGCGATACTATCGCAGGCCTTACCGCAAGTCTGTCCGACGGCGCGCGGGCAGCGACAGCGGAAGCCATGGAGGATTTGGCTAGGGCGAGTACCAAATTGCGCGCGATCACTTCGGAGGCGAACGCGGACATTGCCCAATCAGCCGCCGGAATCCGGCAAGCAACGACCGATGCTAGGTTTAGGCTAGCCACGGATCTAGAGCAGCATCGACTAGAGATCCGGTGCCAGGTTGAACAAGTCAATGCTGCCGCCGCCGATAGACTCGAAGAAACGGCTACTGGCGTTGCCATGAAGATGGCGAATTACGGTGGAAATTTGTCGACTACTGCCGATAGCCTGGTGCAGACATTGCAAGCTCTATCTGAGGAAATGAGGTTTCTAAAAGCTACAATTGCGCATCGTGACGAAAGCGAGTTGGAGCATGCAGATTCCACGAAGCTGGCGGTCAATGATCGGCTACTGGCTGCGTATAGATGGCCATCGAGCAAAGCACTTCCCAATGTTGGTGGTCGGATCGATCAGATCCAGCGGCAGGCTGATTGGAGCCCCGATCAGCATCAACCGCATCCGACTGCTACGGATGACCAAGTAGTGGCCGTGGCGTTCGATACCTTCGTTGCGAATAAGCGTGGGTTCCCGAGGGCTGTAGACGGGTAGTACCGGAGACACTGATTTAACCCTTGGGGGTGTTAGCCCGCACAACCAGCGCGTCGAGGGCCACTCCTCCCGCGGCACTCAACAGAAATGGGTTCGTCTCGATCGATTGGATGCGGCCGCCAGCGTGCACCATCAGGTGCGAGATGCCAATTAGAGCCTTGACGAGCGTGTCCTTATTCAGCGCGGGGCGGCCGCGGAAACCGTTGATCAGGGCCGAGACCCGCGTTCTCTCGATGAGGGCAAGCGCACGGGCTTCGTCAAGTGGTGCCGCCCCGAGCGCGGTATCGGGCATCAGCTCGATTTCGACGCCACCGCGGCCGAACAGCACGACCGGGCCGACCTCCGGATCATGCTGTGCGCCAAGCACCAATTCCAGCCCGCCGGAAACCATTTCGGCAACGAGGATTCCGTCGAGTTTGGGCGCTGCCGGTAATCGCGCGACGTTGGCGGCAATCTCCGCATACGCAGCACGCAATGCCGCCGCATCGCGAATGCCAACGATAACCGCGCCGGCATCGGACTTGTGCGGGAGTGCCGCACAAACTGCTTTGGCCACGACCGGAAAACCGATCCGGCCGGCGATCGCGACAGCCTCCTCTGCGCTATGGGCCACCTCCTCGCGGGGCGGCTTGATGCCATATGCGGCAAGCAGCGCCTTCGATCGGACCTCATCGAGCGTCAGCGGACCCGGCCCGGCTTCAAGGCTTGCAAGTGCCTTAGCCTGCGCAGGTGTCGGGCCTGGACCGGTCGCAACCGCCGCAAGCGCTGGGCGGCTCACCTGACGTGCGATCATCGCGAGCGCGCCGAGCGCCTTGTCGGGCTCCTGCAGGAACGGCACGTTGCGCAGTGCGCCGCGGAACTCGCGGGAGTAGTCGTTCAGGCCGTGCGATATCATCGTGATGAAGGCGACCGGCTTGGATGCCTCGGCCGCCATCTCGTTCACCGCCCGCATGTTGCGTTGCTTCATCTCCGAATCGGGCGCGCGCGGCACCTCTTCTTGCACCAGCAGAATGTCGATGCCGGGATCGGCCAGCATGACCTCCACCGATTCGACGAGCGCATTGGGGTTGGTCAGCGCAGCATAGCCCGCGTCGAGGGGATTGCCGACAATCGAGCCGACACCCAGCACTTTCTCGAGCCGTTGCCGGCTGGCGTCACCGAGCGCCGGCAACATCAGCTTGTGATCGGCCGCAAGATCCATGATCAGCCCGCGAAACCCGCCCGACAAGGTAATCGCACCGATACGTCCGCCCTTCGGCAGCGGTGCATGGACGAGGAACTCCACCGCCTCTACGACCTCGTCGAGGTTGCGTGCGCGCATGATGCCAGCCTCGCTGGCAACGGCGTCGAACGCGGCCATCGATCCAGCCAACGCACCGGTGTGTGCCATCGCGGCCTTGCGGCCCTCGTCGGTGGCGCCGAGCTTTAGGACAACGACCGACTTTCCTTGTGCGCGTGCCTTTCGGCAGGCTTCCATGAAACCCGCCGGATTGCGTAGCGATTCGAGATAGACGACGATGACCCGAAGCCCTGGATGCTCCGCGAAGTAGCTGACGTAATCGGCGGCGTTGAGGCCCGTCTCGTTGCCGCTAGTGACGAGGATGCGTGTGTCGACGCCGCGCTCCGCCAGCGTGCGCCGAATCGCCATCACGATGCCGCCGGACTGGCCGACGATCGCGACCGGGCCGAGCACGGGCGTCATCCGCCGATCCTCGATCATCGAGACATAGGAAGCATCGGCGCTAATGTTGCCGAGGCAGTTGGGGCCGGACACGGCCAAGCCCGTCTCCTCGATGGCTGCCTTGAGTTCGGCTTCCAGTCGTGCGCCTTCCGGGCCCGGGCTCTCGCCGAATCCGGAGCTGAATACGGTTGCACTGCGTGCGCCGTGCGCGGCGGCATCGCGCAAGGTCGCTGGGACGAGGCGAGCGGGAATGACGACCACGAGATGATCTGGCGGTTCCGGAAGCTCCGAAAAGCTGCGGTAGCAACGTTCGTCCCATACCGTGTCGCGGCTCGGATTATACGGGAAGATGGCTCCCTTGAAGCCCTCACGCTTCAGATTGCGCCACGCGCGCCAGGCCCAGTTGCCTGGGCGGTCTGACGCACCGACGATCACGGCATTGCGCGGATTGAGCAGGGCGTGCGCCTTGTCGGCCGACGTGGTGCTTCGCGACTTACCAGCTTGCACACCTGCCTTCGTCTCAGCTTTGGCCATAGACACTACCTCCCGACCGTCGTGCAACCCCGTAGAATAAGATGGCAATGATTGTCATCGCAAACGTCCACAGCAGACCCAGAGCGGCAAGCTCCGGCGTCTGGCCGTTGCTCCACAGATCGAACATGGCGACCGCCATTGTCTGGGAACTTGGGCCCGACAGCATGATCGGAATCGATAGAACCCGGCTTGCCAGCAAGAAGACGAAAAGCCAGCCAGCAAGAAGCGCCGGGGCAAGCAAGGGCCATACGATGCGCCGGAACGTATCGATCTGGGTCGCCCCCGAGATGGACGCGGCCTCCTCCAGCTCGCGGTGGATCAGCAGCATGCCCGATACGCTGTAGCGCGTGCCGTAGGGCAGGTAGTTGATCACCAACGCCCAGGCGATAATGTAAATCGTGCCGTAGATGCCGACCGGGATCTTGAGAAAAAACTGCATTACACCGACGGCCAGCACAATACCGGGAAACACCAGCGGCATCGTCGCGAGCTGGTCGAGCATCCAGGCGCCGCGCGATTTTCGCACCGTCATCCATGCGACGATCGCCGTCAGCCCCATGACGATTGATGCCGTCATCGTCGAGATGATCAACGTGTTGGCCAGCAGATCCGTGTAGCGCGGCGTTGCCAGCACCGCGCGATAGTTGTCGAGCGTGAGCAGGGCAAGGCCGCTCCATCGGAACGACTGATAGAACGGAAGCAGCGAGGCCCAGATCAGGATGGAAGCCGGCAGCACCAGCAGGAACAGAAAGTTCAGCACCAGCACGCCGCCGGCTAGGCCGCGCCAGACGCCAAGATCGAGCACTCGCGGGCGATAGCCCTTGCCCGTGATGGTGGCGAAGCGCTCCGCGTTGCGGATCAGGCGCCCGTAGTAGAAGAGCAGGACGGCCACGATCATTAGCAGCAGCACGGACAAAGCGCTGGCCCGGCCCAGGTCGGGCGGCGATGAGACGTGCATCGCGTCATAGATGTCAGTCGTCAGAACGTACACCTTGCCGGGCATACCGACGAGGGCCGGCACCTCGAACGCTTCGAGCGTGCGGATGAAGACGAGCATCGCAACCGCCGCCACCGCGGGCGTTGCAAGCGGCAGTATGATCCGGCGGACCAGGCTGCCCATGCCCGCCCCACTCATGCGGGCGGCGTCCTCATGATCAAGGTTGGCGTTGCGGAAGATCGATGCCAGCAACAGGAACACCAGTGGCGACCACAGCAAGCCCTCGATCAGGATCATGCCGAACTGGCCGTACACGTTGATGAGCACGCCTGATTGCCCGGTCAGATCGCGCCACAGCGAGTTGACCGGTCCGGAGCGGTTCAGCAGCAGCAGCCACGAACTGACATAAAGCACATAGGGCGTGCCGAGCGAGATGATCGTGGTCAGATAGGCGAGCGTGCGGAATGGTGCGTTGGTGCGCTCGGCGATCCAGGCGTTGACGCCGCCGATAAATAGAGCTGCGATCGCACTGCCGATCGCGAAGATCAGCGAGTTGGCGAGGCTCGACAGAAACCCGCGTTGACCGAAGAGGCCGACGAAGTGCTCGATCGACAGGCGGCTGCGACCGCCGGTTGCCTCGACCAGGACGCTGCCCTGCACCAGGAAGTAAAGCGGCGGCAATACGAGCAGGGCCAACAGCAAGCCGAGCCCGAGCACCGGCAACCGTTTGTGGAACTGCGCAGCCACTCCCGGCCGCCTCGAGGGACCGGTCGCAGTTGCATTCACGGCACTCTCCGCGGCCGGACTGAGGTCGGTCGACATGCGCGGCCTTTCAGCGGAACAGCTCCTGGTAGATCTTGAACCAGCCGGGCATGCCCACGTCCGTCTGCTCCGGTGTGAAGTAGTGCGCGCGAAACTTGCCACCCGCAGGCACCAACGTAGGGTCCTTGGGAGGGACTTTAGGGTCGGCCGGCATGTAGTCGGTATCGCGAAAAATCTTCTGGCCCTCCTCGCTGATCATGAAGTCGAGCAGCAGCTTGCCGGCGTTGAGATGCGGCGCACCTTTGATCACGCCGGCGACGGACGGTGTTGCCGTGGCGGGTTCCATCGGTATCCATGCTGTCGGTGCGCCCTTGGCCGCGCTGATGATGGTGTGGTGGTTGAAGATCTGCAGCGCGATGGCGTACTCGCCGCTGATCGATTGATCGAGCACCTGGCGCGCGGCGACGTTGAGACCGGCGATCTGCTGCTTCGACAACTTCTCGAGGTACTCGCGGCCTTTCTGCGGCCCCATCTCCCGCAGCACTGTCCCAATGAAGCCTGGGCCGCCCGAGGTCGAAGGCGTGGAGCCCCACGCCATCTTGCCTTTCCACTTGGGATCGAGCAGGGCCTCGTAGGTGCGCGGTTCCGTGCCCTTCTTCACCAGCTCGGTGTTGAAGCCGGGGGTGTTGATGTAGATGTTGGTCGCCACCCAGTAACCTTCCGGGTCGACCGCTTCCTTTGGCAGCCGCGCTGCGTCGTCGGGCAGCCACTTCAGCACGAGATCGCTTTTTCGCAGGGCAGGGACCGTATTGGTGCCGTCGATGATATCGACCTGCAGGCGGCCGGCCTTGGACTCGTTGAGGACGCGCAACGCGACTTCGTTGGAGTTGGCGCGGACATACTTGACGTCGATGCCGTATTTCTTCTTGAAGGCTGCGGCCATCGGGACCACGAGCTGATTGACGATTTGCACCGTGTACCAGACGACTTGGCCTTCTTTCTTTGCCGCATCGATGAGGGCCTGATCGGCGGCGCGCGCGGGCGCGGATGATGCCAGCGCAATCGACCCGGCCATCGCCAGCTGCATGGTTCGAGCACGTATCGAGGCAGCCCGCATTGGCATTCACTCCCTTTCCCGATCCCGATGCGCCATCACGTTTCTAGGATGGCGTCGGGAAGCAGTTTCGCTCATCTTTATCCCAACCGCCAGCCCGTTACTGCAGCCGTGTCGGTAGCACACGAGTTGTCCGGTTCCAGTAGCACACGATATGTCCGGTAATCCGTGATCCTCTCAATGCGCAGCATTGGGGGGATTGGATGAGCCGGGCCAAGTGTGACGAGGACCGGAGAATGGAGAAGTTTCTGGACGTTTAC
>CAMDPA010000302.1 GCA_945903565.1 Devosia equisanguinis
AACGTCCAGAAACTTCTCCATTCTCCGGTCCTCGTCACACTTGGCCCGGCTCATCCAATCCCCCCAATGCTGCGCATTGAGAGGATCACGGATTACCGGACATATCGTGTGCTACTGGAACCGGACAACTCGTGTGCTACCGACACCCCGAGGGGCGGGTCTTGCAAAATCGACCGCATCGGCTCAAGTTGCAGTTTCGCGAATCAGTTTCCCCGGCATGGTCGGATCGAGCAGGCTCCAGGTTGCGGAGGATCGACCAACCGACTCCGCCAGATGCGTTCGTTGCGGTGATTGCCGAGCTGGGGCTGATGGTATGGGGAGCAATGGTCTGACATGCGGATTGTGATCGAACGCGGAGATCTGTTGCGGGCATTGGGCCATGTCACCAGCGTGGTTGAGCGGCGGACGACGATTCCGATCCTGTCCAACGTGCTGCTGCGCGTGAACGGCGACATGCTCGAGTTCAAGGCGACCGATCTCGAGCGCGAGGTGATCGAGCAGGCTCCCGCCCGCATCGAGGCGCCAGGTGCCGTCACCGTGCCCGCGCATATGCTGCACGACATCGTGCGCAAGTTGCACGACGGCGCCCAGGTAGAACTCGTGCGCGATGCCGAGCGCGAGCGCGTGACGCTGATTTCGGGCCATTCGCGGTTTGCGCTACAAACCCAGCCCGCCGATGATTTCCCGGACCTTGCCGCCGGCGAGATGACCCACACGTTCGAGGTCGGGGCCTCCGATCTCAAACGGCTGATCGACAAGACGCGGTTTGCAATTTCCACCGAGGAGACGCGCTACTATCTCAACGGCATCTATTTCCACGTCGCCGCGACCGGCAATCAGCCGACGCTGCGCGCGGTTGCAACCGACGGCCATCGGCTCGCGCAGGTGGAGTTGCCGCGTCCGTCCGGGGCGGATGGAATGCCGGGCGTTATCATCCCTCGCAAGACCGTCAATGAATTGCACCGCCTGATCGAGGACGGTGGCTCAACCGTCACCGTCGGCGTTTCAGCCGCTAAGATCCGGTTCGAGACGGGCACGGTCACGCTGACGTCCAAGCTGATCGACGGTACGTTCCCCGACTATGGCCGCGTCATTCCGCAGGGTAACGACAAGGAACTCAAGGTCAACAACGCCGAATTCATGAGCGCTGTTGATCGCGTGGCGACCATCGCCAGCGAGCGCGGGCGTGCGGTGAAGCTCAATATCTCCAGCGACAAGCTGATCCTGTCTGTCACCAACCCCGAAGGCGGCAGCGCCACCGAGGAAGTCAGCGTGGACTATCAGTCGACGCCGCTCGAGATCGGCTTCAACGCGCGCTACCTGCTGGATATCGCGGGCCAACTCGAAGGCGATACCGCCATGTTCAAGCTCGCCGACGCCGGCGCGCCGACCATGGTCCGCGACAGCGCCGTCGAGAGCGCGCTCTACGTGCTGATGCCGATGCGGGTGTGATGGCGGTGTGTAGGCTGGGTCAAGCGTAGCGCGACCCAGCATTTTCCGCGGTGCCTTGGATTGCTGGGGCGCGCGAAGTGCTTGACCCAGCCTACGGGCTGGATGCCGATGAGCATCGATACGGCGAGACATAAAATAGAATTCAAATTGGGTTGGATCGTAAAAACTTGAGCGGATCGACTCAAATTAGGACCACATTGGGAACGCATTCTTCAGCCCCAACGACCGATCTGACGTCGGCTGAACCTTTAAGCCGCCGCCTCTGGATCACGCGCATCGCGATCACGAACTTCCGCAGTTATGCTTCCGCCGAGCTGACCGCGGGCGCCGCGCCCGTCGTCCTGCTCGGCGCGAACGGCGCCGGCAAAACGAACCTCCTCGAAGCGATCTCGCTGCTCTCGCCGGGCAACGGCCTCAGGCGCGCGAGCTACGACGAACTCGGCCGCATCGGCGGTGGCGGCGATTGGGCGGTCGCGGCGCGGGTCAACACGCGTTCGGGCGCGGTCGATATCGGCACGGGGCAGCGGCCGGGCGCCGTCGGCCAAGGCGCGCGCGGCGAAAATGCCCGCGCCGGGCGGATCGTACGAATCAATGGCGAGACCGTCGGCCCCGCCGCGCTCGCCGAGCACATCGACATGGTCTGGCTCACGCCCGCGATGGACGGATTGTTCACGGGCCCCGCCGCCGAGCGCCGCGCGTTTCTCGATCGGCTCGTGTTGTGCTTCGATGCCGGCCACGCCCCGCGCTCGGCCCGCTTCGAACGTGCGATGCGCCAGCGCAACCGCCTGCTCGAAGAGGGCGGTGACCGCGTGCTGCTCGACAGCCTCGAAATGCAGATGGCCGAAGCCGGCATCGCCATCGCGGCGGCGCGGCTGGAAGCGGTGGCGGCGCTGCAGGCGATCGGGGAGACGCGCCGCGCGCGCGATCCGCATTCGCCGTTCCCCTGGTTTGCGCTTTCGCTCGTGGGCGTTCTCGAATCGGACCTTGCGAGCTTTGCGGCGGTCGATGCGGAGGACCGCTACCGTTCGAGGCTGGCCGCTGCCCGTGAGCGTGATCGCGGCGCCGGCCGCACCCTCGAAGGTCCGCACCGCTCCGATCTCGCCGTCACGCATGGGCCGAAGTCGATGCCGGCGCGGTTGTGCTCGACCGGCGAGCAGAAGGCGTTGCTCATGGGTCTCGTGCTGGCGCACGCCGCACTGATCGCCGAGCGGCGCGAGGGGGCCCCGCCGATCCTGCTGCTCGACGAGATCGCCGCGCATTTCGATGCCGCGCGCCGTGCCGCGTTGTTCGACGAAATCCTCGCGCTGGGCGCCCAGGCCTGGATGACGGGAACCGATACGTCGGCCTTCTCCGCGCTGGCCGGAAAGGCCCTGTTTGCGCGTGTCGAGCAGGGCCTGATCCGCGTGGAAACACCGCGGTTTTCCTGAGGCAGGTGGCCGCACCAGCGCCCAACTCGTAGGGCATTGAAAACGAAGCGTTATTTTTCTGTAGATCATGGGCTGCGGAACGCTTCTGTCGCGGACATTTCCGGCGCCTTCGTGGTATGGTTTTCGAACAGATGAACGATGGCTCAAGGACCGACTGCCCATGGCGGCTTCCCCAGCGAAAAATATCGAGGCGGTAGACGATTACGGCGAGGACAGCATCAAGATGCTGAAGGGGCTCGACGCCGTTCGTAAACGCCCTGGCATGTACATCGGGGACACCGACGACGGCTCCGGCCTGCACCACATGATCTACGAGGTCGTCGACAACGCCATCGACGAGGTTCTGGCCGGTCACGCCAACGCCTGCTCGGTGACGCTCAATGCGGATGGTTCGTGCACCGTGCGCGACGACGGCCGCGGCATCCCGACCGGCATCAAGCAGGACGACGATATGGAGCCCAAGCGCTCCGCCGCCGAAATCGTGTTCACGGAATTGCACGCGGGCGGCAAGTTCGACCAGAACTCCTACAAGGTGTCTGGCGGTTTGCACGGCGTCGGCATATCCGTCGTCAACGCGCTGTCGACGTTCCTGAAGTGCCGTATCTGGCGCGCCGACAAGGAGCACTTCATCGAGTTCCACGATGGCGTGCCCGTCGCCCCGCTCAAGGTCGTCGGGCCGGCCAACGGCGAACGCGGCACCGAGGTCACGTTCCTGGCGAGCCCGAATACCTTCACCAAGACCGAGTTCGATTTCGCCACCATCGAGCACCGCTTGCGCGAGCTGGCATTCCTGAACTCCGGCGCGAAGATCCTGCTGACCGATGCGCGCCATCCCGACGTCAAGGTCGTGGAGCTGATGTACGAGGGCGGCACCGCCGAGTTCGTGCGCTATCTCGACCGCTCGAAAGTCGGCGTGCTCGATGCGCCGCTGATGCTGCGCGGGGAGAAGGACGGCCTCAGCGTCGAGGTCGCGCTGTGGTGGAACAACAGCTACCACGAGAACATGCTGTGCTTCACCAACAACATCCCGCAACGCGACGGCGGCACGCATCTCGCCGGCTTCCGGGCCGCGTTGACGCGCATCATCAATAAGTATTCGGAAGATTCGGGCGTCGCCAAAAAAGAGAAGATCGCGATCACCGGCGACGACGCGCGCGAAGGGCTGACCTGCGTGCTGTCGGTGAAGGTGCCCGATCCCAAGTTCTCCAGCCAGACCAAGGACAAGCTGGTCTCCTCCGAGGTCAAGCCGGTCGTCGAAAACGTGGTCGGCGATCAGCTCGGCGCGTGGTTCGAGGAGCACCCGAAGGAGGCCAAAATCATCCTGGCCAAGATCGTCGAAGCCGCTCAGGCCCGCGAAGCCGCCCGCAAGGCGCGCGAGTTGACGCGGCGCAAGGGCGCGCTCGACATGGCCAACCTGCCCGGCAAGCTCGCGGAGTGCCAGAGCCGGAATGCGGCCGATACCGAGATGTTCATCGTCGAGGGCGACAGCGCTGGCGGCTCGGCCAAGCAAGGCCGTAATCGCGAGTTCCAGGCGGTGCTGCCGTTGCGCGGCAAGATCCTCAACGTCGAGCGCGCGCGGATGGACAAAATGCTGTCCAGCCAGGAAATCGGCACGCTGATCATGGCGCTGGGCACCGGCATCGGGCGCGATGTCGAGCAGGGCGGCTTCAACCTCGCCAAGCTGCGCTACCACAAGATCATCATCATGACGGATGCCGACGTCGACGGCGCCCACATCCGCACGCTGCTGCTGACGTTGTTCTATCGCCAGATGCCCGAGTTGGTGGAGGGCGGGCATCTCTACATCGCCCAGCCGCCGCTTTACAAAGTGGCGAAGGGCAAGTCGGAAACCTATCTCAAGGATCAGGCCGCGCTCGAGGACTACCTCGTCGATTCGGGCCTCGAAGGCACGGCGCTGCTGCTGGGCACCGGCGAGCAGCGCGGCGGCCAGGATCTCGCCGAGGTCGTTTCGCAATCGCGGCGTTTCCAGCGCATCGTCGACAGCCTGCACTCGCGCTATTCCCGCCTCGTGATCGAACAGGCGGCGATCGGCGGCGCGCTCGACGCATCGATTCTCACCGACAAGGACGCGGCGGAGCGAATCGCGACGTCGGTCGCCGAGCGCCTCGACATGGTCTCGGACGAGACCGAGCGCGGCTGGCTGGGCCGGGCCCACGAGAATGAGGGGCTCGTGTTCGTGCGCGAGCTGCGCGGCGTGAAGGAAGCGCACACCATCGACCGCGCGCTGATCGGCTCGCAGGACGCGCGCCGCTTGCATGAGCGGTTCGCCTACCTCAACGAGATCTTCGGCACGCCCGCGAAGTTGCGCGTGAAGGACGTGGAGCATCTCGCGTTCGGGCCGTCGTCGCTGCTCAAGGCGATCTACGACACCGGCCGCAAGGGGCTGTCGCTGCAGCGCTACAAGGGTCTTGGCGAGATGAACGCCGAGCAGCTCTGGGAGACGACGCTCGACAAGGAAAGCCGCACGCTGCTGCAGGTCAAGATGGGGGATCTGTCAGAAGCCGACGAGATCTTCTCCAAGCTGATGGGCGACGTGGTCGAACCCCGCCGCCAGTTCATCCAGGAGAATGCGCTCAACGCGAGCGTGGATGCTTGAACGATGCGTGAGGTGGGCAGGGATTGCGTTTCGTGAGCCCACCATCGAGCCGGCGTTCGTCAATCGATCAAACCATCGGCGTGACGGTATCGGTCGATCAGGCTTTCGACCTCGCGTGTGGGCATCGACCGTAGAACGCCGCGTCGTGCAACCGCGTTTCGCTTCGATGCCGGCCATGTCGAGCACCGGTGCTGAGCCGGAGGGGAAGTGGCGAGCGCGCGCTGCGCGCGAGGTGGGCTGCTGCCTCATACGCGCTGGCTTTGAGTCGCTTCCCTCTCGAGTCTGCGTTCCCGGAAGCCGAGTGGAGTGAGGCTATCCGGGATCTTTCCTTGAGCAGGTTGGGGCCAAACAAGCCTATTGCCTGCCCGCGCATGCCGGCTTTAGGATGAGCTGCAGTCGAACTAGAGGTCTGGTAATCGACCGTAGGTGACCCACTTCTGCCGTCGTGCCGGTCCAGAGGGCTGCCGAAATGTCGTTCGCTTCTGGGAAGCGAGCGGGCGTCAGACGTTGGAAGGCGATATCTAGTCGGCGTCCTCGCCTAACTCAGTTGCAGTATCGATCTACGCTGCGGGTTGGGCATCGTCCGTCATGACATTCTCGCTGAATTGAGCGGCTTCGCCGGGGCCGTGATCTTTGACCGCGCCCGTGGCAGAACTGCCATCGCCTCCTCTTCGTAATCGAGCGGCGCCCCCCAAAATCGTCCCAGCGTCAGCGGCACTCTCTCGAACCGGTCACGCCAGAGGAAACTCCAAATCTCGTGGAACCAGACTCGTCGCCCCATTCGGTAATACCAGCGGATCGCATGCCGCATCTTGGGTTCAGGGTTCCATAAGAGCCGCCGGATTGCGCGCGGCCTGATCTGCACCATAAGTTCAATGAACTTGACCCAAAGGAACAATCGCCATGGCGGTAGCTGGTCCATGCTCAGCACCTGGTGCTTGTAGTCCCATTTTGTCTTGTCGGACTGGACGACGCGGCGGTTCTCCGCGATGCGGAAGTAGGGCGTCCAACGATGCGGAGTGAGGTGGCCCCGCTTGTTCGGACAGATTTTCCGCTGCGATAAGTGGAGGCTCTGCCGGGGTTAGACTGCCGAGCGGATCGGCAGGATGCAGTGTGGTCCGAAGTATGCCCGATCGGGCGTCATGCCGTCGAGGCTCGAGTGCGG
>CAMDPA010000303.1 GCA_945903565.1 Devosia equisanguinis
TAAACGTCCAGAAACTTCTCCATTCTCCGGTCCTCGTCACACTTGGCCCGGCTCATCCAATCCCCCCAATGCTGCGCATTGAGAGGATCACGGATTACCGGACATATCGTGTGCTACTGGAACCGGACAACTCGTGTGCTACCGACATCGCTCATCCTCGGGCTTGCCATACCCCAGGTTGTGCCGCTAGCATGGCTCGTGAAATCAGCGCTTTTCGGTTCAGAGCCTGCGGCTGTTCGTTTGTTATAGAAGCCGGAGACAACTAATGCGTGTGGGCCTTGCCATTCTGACCATCGCGGCCGGAGCTGTTGCCACTGCGGTGTGGCTGCCCGGGTCGATGACGGGGAATGAGTTGGCTGTCGTGACCGGCGTTGACGCGGGTGGTGTCGCGCGCCTGTCTGCGCCGCCGGCGCAACGTACGGTGGGGGCCGACGCTGTAGGGACCGCTGAACCTTCCGCTCCGCGATTCTTCGGTTTTGCCCTGCCCAAGATGCTTTCGGAGACCGGAAAGCCCGACGGCGGCAGTCCCAAGGTTGCCAGTGCCCAGCACAAGAGTTCCTCGCAAGGGTGGGCCGTAGAGGTCGTTCCAGGGCCGAAGGAAGCTGCACAAGCCAACCGGCCGGCCACGTTAGCCAATGGGCCGGCCACGGTCGTTCCCGTGCCCGCACTAGCAACCCCGCAGCGTGACAGGCCACGGCCGGAGCTGGTGCGCGATATCCAGCGCGAGCTCAAGCGGGTCGGCTGTTACGCCGGCGATGTCGATGGCGAGTGGGGGGCTGGCTCCAGGCGCGCCGTGCAGGCGTTCATGGAGCGGGTCAATTCCACCGTTCCGAATGACGAGCCGGACCTTATCCAGCTCACGCTCGTACGCGGATATTTCGGTGTGGCCTGCGCCAGGCAATGCCCTGCCGATCGGATGCAACCCGGCTCCGGCCGTTGTCTGGAGGGGCCGACAATGGCAACCCGGCCTGCCCCTCGCGTGATCGAGGAGCGTGCTGTTGCCGTCAGGCCTGCGTCGGGCATCGTGACGGGCTCGACCGTGCCGCACTCTGGTGCGATGCCGACGGCACCGCGCACGCCTGCAGTGCCTGTCCCTGAGTCGGTTGCTGCAACGCCGGCAACTGTCGAACCGATCGAAGGACGCATGTCCGTCGGGGCCCCTCCTGCGCCCGTGGAAACAACCCTGGCGCCGGTGGTTTCCGGCGTGACTGCACCGCGTGTCGCCAGACCAAGTCCACCGCCGCGGTCACAAGCCACCGCTCAGCGCAGACGCGATAAGAGCTGGACCAGAACCTTCTTCAACAATTGAGTTCGCGCCATCATCCCGTGCGGGCGAACGTGTCGGCGCGGGCCATGGGCCATGCCTCCGCAAACGGCTTGATCTCAGTGCCAGCCAGCAGTTCCCCAAGCTTCAGCGCGGGATAGAGTTCGGCATAGCTCTGCGCCGAGGTCGCCGACTGCCGTTGGAAGATATGGTAGGGTTTCAGCTCCCGCGGATGCGACAGGCCCGCCGCCGCCACCAGCTCCGCCAACGCATGCATTGTTGCCTTGTGGAACTGCGCCACCCGCACCGCCTTGTCCGGCACCACCAGCCCGCGTTGCCGCAGTGCATCCTGCGTCGCGACACCGGTGGGGCAACGGTCCGTGTGGCAACTCTGCGCCTGGATGCAGCCGAGCGCGAACATGAAACCGCGCGCCGCATTGCACCAGTCCGCGCCGAGCGCCATCGAGCGCGCCATGTCGAAAGCCGTGATCACCTTGCCGGCGGCGCCGAGCCGTATACGGTCGCGCAGCCCAACGCCGATCAGCGCGTTGTTCGCGAACGACAGCCCATCCCGCATGGGCATACCAATGTGGTCGACGAACTCGACCGGGGCCGCCCCCGTGCCGCCTTCCTTGCCATCGATCACGATGAAGTCCGGCGTGATGCCCGTCTCGAGCATCGCTTTGGTGATGGCCAGAAATTCCCAGGGGTGGCCGATGCAGAGCTTGAACCCGGTCGGCTTGCCGTTGGACAGCCGGCGCAGCTCGGCCACGAAATGCAACAGCTCGATCGGCGTCGAGAATGCGGGATGGCGCGGCGGCGAGATGCAGTCGACGCCCTGCTTGACGCCACGGATTTTCGCGATCTCGGCAGAGACTTTGGCGGCAGGCAGCACGCCACCATGACCGGGCTTGGCGCCCTGACTGATCTTGATCTCGATCATCTTGATCTGATCGTTGGCCGCGACTTCGGCGAAGCGTTCCGGGCTGAAGCTGCCATCGCTGTTGCGCGCGCCGAAGTAGCCCGAGCCTAGTTCCCAGATGATGTCGCCGCCGTGTTCGCGGTGATACGGACTGAAACCGCCTTCGCCGGTGTCGTGCGCGAATCCGCCGATCTTGGCGCCCTTGTTAAGGGCGCGGATCGCATTGGCGGAAAGCGAACCAAAACTCATCGCGGATATGTTGAGCACGGAGGCATCATAGGGCCGCTGGCAATCCGGCCCGCCGATCGTGACGCGGAACGGTTCGCGCGCGGGTTCGCCTGCTGCGATCGAGTGATGCATCCACTCGAAGCCGTCGCCGTAGACCGAGAGCTGGGTGCCGAACGGACGCTTGTCGAGCTGCATCTTGGCGCGCTGGTAAACGACGGCGCGCTGGTCGCGGGCGAATGGGCTGCCGTCCTTCTCGCCTTCGAAGAAATACTGCCGCATCTCCGGCCTGATCCCCTCGAACAGGAAGCGGAAATGCGCGGCGATCGGATAGTTGCGCAGGATCGAATGGCGCGACTGCAGGATGTCATGCGTGCCGACCAGCGCCAGAAAACCTGAGAGGCCGAGCGGCACGATCAGCGCAGCAACGAGATCTGGCTCCGCAACCATGATCCAGGCGAGCACGACGGTCAGGATGACCGACAGCATGTACAGCCAATACCGTGGCAGGAACGGCAGTTTGAGTAGTCCCATCGCAAAACTCCCCGCTATGACAGCCAGTCATATACCCCTTCCGTCTTCGAGGGTTATGACAGACATCCAGCCGACGGGGGTTTTCAATCCGCCAGATTCTGCTGGGCAACGATATCCCCCTCGCAATAGCGCAGCCGCACCGGCATGCTATGTTCACCAAACCTTTCACCCTGCGTCCCCAATCCGGATCACGAGCATGAGCCAGGCCACGACATCGCGCGCGCACACGTCAGACCGCTATGTCGGCCGTCCGGTGCTACGGATCGAGGACGAAGCGCTGCTTAAGGGCGCGGGGCACTTCATCGACGACCTCCATCGGCCCGACCTGCTGCACGCCTACACCTTGCGCTCGCATCTGGCGCACGGCCTTATCCGCCGCCTCGATCTCAAGGCCGCACGCGCAATGCCGGGCGTCGCCGCTGTTTACGCAATGGCCGATCTCGCAGCGCACGTGACGTCCACCCGCATGCCTCTCGCCATGCCCGGTGCCGCGATCCGTCATGTCGCCGAACCCGAAATCCTGGCGACCGAGGAGGTACTCTATGTCGGCCAGGCGATTGCGCTCGTCGTCGCGGAGAGCCGCGCCTTGGCCGAGGACGCCGCCGCCGCCATCGATTGCGAAATCGAACCGCTGCCCGCCGTCGCCAGCGCCCGTACCGCGCTCGACAAAGGCGCACCGCCAGCGGACACGCGCTTTTCCGACAACCTGCTGGGACAGTTCAGCATCGGCTACGGGGACGTCGAGGCCGCGTTCAAAAATGCCGCGCACGTCGTGTCGCTCGATCTCGACCAGCACAAGACCGGCGGCCACCCGATGGAATGCCGGGGCATGCTCGCCGAGTACGACGCGGCGCTCGACGCGCTGACCGTATGGGACGGCACGCAGATGCCGCACCGCGCGCGCGAGATCATCGTCAAGGTGCTTGGCTGGAGCGAGGATCGGGTGCGTGTGATCTGCCCCGATGTCGGCGGCGGCTTCGGCCCCAAGTTCGTGATCTACAGCGAGGAGATCACGATCCCACTGGCGGCCTATTTATTGCGGCGCCCGGTGAAATGGATCGAGGACCGGCGCGAGCATTTCACAGCCACCACGATGGAGCGCGATCAATATTGGAAGGTCGAGGCTGCGGTTGACGCCAAGGGCGTTCTGCTCGGGATGAAAGTGGACATGATCCACGATCACGGCGCAGCCACGCCACACGGCATCAACATTCCCCAGAACTCCGGCACCAACACGCTCGGCCCGTATAAATTGCCGAGCTTTCTGTTCAACGCATCGGTGGTGATGACCAACAAGACCCCCGTCACGCCGACGCGCGGCGCGGGCCGTCCGCAAGGCACGTTCGCGATGGAACGCGCGATGGACGCCGTCGCCGCCAAGCTCGGCCTCGATCGCGCGGAGGTGCGCCGCCGCAACTTGATCGGGCCCGAAGAGATGCCGTACGCGACGCCGCTTCGAACGCGCGACGGCGGCATCATGACCTACGACAGCGGCGACTATCCCGCGGCCCAGGCGCTTGCGCTCGACAAGGCTGGATATGAAGGCTTCGACGCACGCCAAGCCGCCGCGCGCGCGCAGGGCCGCTACATCGGCCTCGGCATTGCCAACTACGTCGAAGGCTCTGGACGCGGACCGTTCGAGAGCGCGCTCGTGCGCATCGGTCCGACGGGCCGTGTCATGGTCGGCACGGGCGCGACCGCGCAAGGCCAAGGCGTCGCCACGGCTTTCGCGCAGATCGCCGCCGACGCGCTGGATGTGCCGATGGAGCACGTCCGCGTCGTGTGCGGCGACACGTCTCTCACGCCGCTTGGCCTGGGCGCGTTCGCGAGCCGGCAGACGGCCGTGGGCGGCCCCGCCGTGCATCAGGCCGCCACCGAAGTGCGTAACAAGGCGCTGGCTGCGGCCGCCACGATCCTCGATATTTCCGCGCAGGACATCGAGATTTCGGGCGGCGTGTTCCGCTCGCGGCGCGATTCCGCGAAGGCGCTGACCTACGGGCAGATCGCGAGCGCGCTGGCGGCGCCGCCCGGATTTGCGCTGCCGCGCGGTTCCACGCCGGGCCTGGAAGCGACCGTCAATTTCGTGCCGACGGCGATGACCTATAATAACGGATCCCACGTCGTCGAAGTGGAAGTCGACGTGGCGACGGGCGCCATCGACGTGGTGCGCTACGTGGTCGTTCACGACAGTGGACGCATCATCAATCCACAGATCGTGGAAGGCCAGGTTGTAGGCGCTCTAATTCAGGCGTTGGGGACCACCCTGCTCGAGGAGATGGTCTACGACGGCGACGGTCAGCCCATGTCGGTTAACTACGCCGAATACCTGCTGCCGTCGTCGATGGGATTTCCCCGTATCGAAGTCCATCACATCCAATCGCCGACACCGCTCAATCCGCTCGGCGCGAAGGGCGCGGGTGAAAGCGGCTCGTTGGCCGTCTCCTCCGCGATCGCCTCCGCGGTCGACAACGCGCTGTCCGAATTCGGTGTGCGCATCACGCGACTGCCGATCAAGCCGATGCAGATCGTGGAGATGGTGCGGGCGGGGCGCACGCCGTAGGGTGGTCAAGGTTGCGCGCGAACGCGGCGGGCTGCGCTCTCGCTTGCCCGCCCTACGGCCTCACAGCCCCTCGCGTCCCGTTGGGCGCGGTTGACCGGCGGCGGCAGCGGCGGCCAGCTCGGGCCATCCAATCGGCGCGCCGGCGGCCTTCATCGCCTGGACGCTTGGTTTGCCCGGCTCCCACAGATTGCCGATGAAACGCATGCCGGTGACGCCGTTGGCCTCGTCCGACATCAGCCAGCAGATCGGCGCGACCATCACGACCGGCTTGATCAGCTTGGCGCGATCGAACGGCGCGTCCTGCGGCACCAATGCGGTATCGGCCGCCCCGCCGGGCACCAGCACGTTGACGGTGACGCCGGTGTCTTTGGCATCTTCCGCCCAGCTTGCCGACGCCGCTTCGAGCGCCGCCTTGCTTTGCCCGTACGGCATATTCCCGCCGCGCATCATCGTGTTGAAGCTCGTCGTCACGTTGACGATGCGGCCCCACTTGTTGGCCAACAGATGCGGTATCGCCGCGCGTGCCAGCAGAAACGGGCCGCACACGTTGACGTCCATCATGTCCCACCAGCGCTGCGGGTCCGCCTGCCAGAACGGTGGCCGGGTGGCGAACGCATCGGGCTGCAGGTAGGCCATGCCGAGACCTGCGCAGTTGACGAGGCCGGTCAGGCCGCCGAGCTTCGCCTGCGCGGTTTCGACCGCCGCCGCGCATGAACCTTCCGAGCGCACGTCGCAGGCGAGCGGCACGAGCTTGCCGGTGGCGCCGGCAGCCTTGGCCTGTCGCGCGGTATCCTGCAGCCGGTCGCCGGCCATATCGAGCGCGAGCACGCCCGCGCCGGCCTTGACGAGCCCCAACGCCATCGCCTGACCGAGCCCGCTGCCCGCCCCGGTGACGATCACCACTTTGTCCTTCAGCCCTGCTGCCATGGCGCTTACTCCTTGCTGCTCCGCGATTTATAATCGGTCACATTCGCTACGCGACTGGGGCTAAGCCCTGACGCGCTCACTTTAAGCCACTTCCCCTCCTGTTTGCGTTCCCGAAACCGAGTGGAGCGAGGCTATCCGGGATCTTGTCCCTTCTGAAAGGGGTGAAGACCCCGGATCTGCGCACTCCGACCTAACGGTCGGATCGCTGGTCCGGGGACGCAGTGGA
>CAMDPA010000304.1 GCA_945903565.1 Devosia equisanguinis
GCTGCGCAAGGGCGCGGCCCGCACCGTGAAGGCGCTGATGAAGCTGATCGGCCGCCTCATCAAGACGTTTGCACCCGACGAGTGCGCGAACTACTTTCGCCACGCCGGATACGGGTAGCGACCCAGATCAGGTGGAAAATGCTCTAATGTCACGTGCGGCCATGGATTGCTGGGTCGCGCGTCATCGCGGAGCGATGCTCCGCATCGACGCTTGACCCAGCCCACGCCGGTGCGCGAACGCACTGCCCCTCAAGCACTGCGATACAATTTCGTCATCGAGAACTCGCGATGGCCCAGCGCTTCGGCAGCGGTGAGCCGCCCATTCGATGTGCGGATGATCATATCGATTAAGGCGTCGCCGGCGGTGTCGAGCGTCTGCTCGCGACGGAGCACGCCGGACACGTCGAGGTCGATGTGCTCGCCCATGGTGCGGATCGTCTTGGGATTGCCGGAGATCTTGATGACCGGCACGATCGGGTTGCCGATCACGTTGCCCTGGCCGGTCGGGAAGGTATGCACGACCCAGCCGCCCGCCGCCATCAACGTCACGCACTCCGCGGCTGCCGACGAAGTATCCATATAGTAGAGACCGGGCCCCTTGGCCGGCGCTTCAGCGGGATCGAGCGCGTCGATATAGCGGCACTCCCGGCCGATCTTCTCGAGGTTGCCGAGCGCCTTCTCTTCGATGGTTGAAAGCCCACCGGCGATGTTGCCCTTGGTCGGCTGGCTGTCGCTTAAATCATCCGTCTTGTGCGCCTCGATCACGTCGTCCTGATAGGCCTTCCACATCTTGTACCACTTGTCGCCGACGGCCTTGTTGATGGCCCGCTCACGCGCGATGTGCTCGGCCCCCGTGATCTCGGAGGTTTCACCGAACACGCCGTAGACGCCCTTCGGGATCAGCTTATCGTACATGTTGCCGACGGTTGGGCATGACGAAAGACCCGTCGTCGTATCGCTCTCGCCGCACTTGGTCGAAACCCACAGGTCGGAGATCGGGCACTCCTCGCGCTGCAGCTCGCTTGCCCACTGCACCATCTTTTTGGCCTCGTAGGAGGCCTTGGCGATGATCGCGATGTCGCCGTGGCCCTCGATGCCGAAGCCGATCACGGGCTTGCCCGTCTTGGCGATGCCATCGACGACGATCTTGGTCCAACCGTCCTCGATGCCGATCACCACGACCGCGGCGACGTTCGGGTTGGCGCCGGTGCCGATCAGCGTGCGGAAATGCAGGTCGAGGTCGGCGCCGAACTGCAAGCGGCCGTAGGCGTGCGGGATCGCCATCGTGCCCTTGATGTTGTTGGCGACCGCCTCGCAGGCGGCGTTCGACAAGTCATCGAGCGGCAGCAGCAGCACGTGATTGCGCACGCCGACGCGACCGTTCTCGCGCCGCCAGCCGTGGAAGGAGAGGTTCGATTTCGATTTGCCGTTCTTCTTGGTGGGCATGGACGTTTCCTGTGGTGTCAGACCCTCCGGGTCTGACACCGGGGGACACAATTGGATCATCTGTAGGTTGGGTTGGCGCGGCCACCGCGGTGCGGGTTTGAAGCAACCCGTCGCTCCGCGCGTAACCCAACATCGGCAGCGCAAGTCATGTTGGGTTGCGCGCTACGGCGCCAACCCAACCTACGAGAACGCCTACCACCGCTTGGTCTTCAGGTTGTGCACGTGGACGTGGTCACCCTTCTTGGCGTCGGCGACCATCTTGCCGATGTCCTCGCCGTACTTGATGACCGTGTCGCCCTTCTTCATATCCTTCACCGCCACCTTGTGGCCGATGGGGATGTCGTGATTGGCCTTGGTCTTGGTCGTCGTATCGGTCTCGGTGATCACGCCGAGCATGTCGGTGCCCGACGTCAGTCCCTCGACGACGACGACGCCGACGTTGTCCTTGGGGCTGTGGACCAGGAATTGCGGAATCTTGCTCAAGTGGGCTCCCCACCGCTGATGGTTGCGTCTTTGCGATTGCCCATTACCACCTCAAACCACGACGTGCATCAAGAGGGCGTCGCCACGTATTCCGTGCGACGCACCTACTGATGGTTGCGAAGCAGTGGCGCGGGGGCCTGCAAACGCCTATTAACGTCGGGTCGCGCCCGGATGTCCGGGCGATGTGCCAAGAAAGTTAAGCACGGGAGGCGCGGATGCGCGGTACGACCTTGAACCGGACCATGACTGGTCTAGCAATGATGGCCTTGATCGGAATGCCTGCGGGGGCAAGCGCCCAGGGCTACCCGACCAAACAGATCACGATGATCAGCCCGTTTGCGGCTGGCGGTCCATCCGACACGCTCGCGCGGCTGACGGCAGATCACTTCGGCCGGACACTGGGCCAGTCGATCATCATCGAAAACGTCGGGGGCGCCGGCGGAACGGTGGGAACCGAGCGCGCCGCGCGCGCCGCGCCCGATGGCTACACGATCTTCCAGCATCACACAGCCTTGCCGGCCAGCGCGGCACTGTATGCCAACCTGAGGTATGACTCGCGCACCGCGTTCGAAACCGTCGGCTTGATCAACACCGGGCCGATGGTGCTGACCAGCCGCAAGAATCTCGATGTCAAGGACGCGAAGGCGCTGTTCGCGTGGCTACAAGAGCGCGGCGACAAGGCCACCGTGGCCCATGCCGGCATCGGCTCGAACTCCTACCTGTGCGCGTTGCTGCTGATGCAAAGCGCGGGCATCAAGCCGGCGCTGGTTCCCTACCGCGGCACGGGCCCCGCCATGATCGACATCGTCTCGGGGCAGGTCGACGTACTGTGCGACCAGGCGACGACAGCCACCTCGCAGGTCGAGGCCGGTACCATCAAGGCCTATGCCGTAACATCGTCCGAGCGGCTTCCGGCCATCAAGGACGTGCCCTCCGCCAAAGAGGCAGGTCTCGTTGGCTTCGACATGGTGATCTGGAACGGTCTTTATGCGCCCAAGGGAACGCCCAAGCCAATCATCGATGCCCTGCACGGCGCGCTGCAGAAATTCCTCGATGATCCCAAGATCGTCGAGCAGTTCGCCAAGACAGGCACGGTGCCGTTCGGCAAGGACATGCGTTCGCCCGACGCACATCAAAAGCTGTTGACCTCCGAATTCGATCGCTTTGCGACCATGATCAAAGCCGCCGGCGTGAAGGTTCAAGAGGCGAAGTAGCCGCCGCCGCCACTCAGCGAATGGCCGGCCGTCGGGTCGACCATTCTGCTGTCCACTCGGCAAATGGCGGGTCCAGGGCACGGACCCTGGTCGGAGCGCGCGAGAGCACCGACGACGACGTCGTCAGTGCCCCGTGCACCTCTAGCATTCGCCCGCATGGCAAAATCCGGCTTGCGCGACATACCCGGATTCGAGCTACAGGATCCGAATAAATGCTTACCCGAAGAGCCGCATTACTAATCGCACTGGCACTGTCTGCAACACCGCACGCAGCGCAGGCGCAGGAGCCCGGCTTGCGCAAGTCGTATGGCACGTGCATGGAACGCTCGGGCGGCGTGACCAGCGCAATGCAAGAGTGCATATCGGCCGAGCACACGCATCAGGACCGGCGGCTCAACACCGCGTATCAGTCAGCCCAGACAAAGCTCTCCCAGCAGCGCCGCAACCAACTTCGCGACGTGCAGCGCAAATGGATCGCCTACCGCGACGCGGATTGCGCGCTTCGCGCCGATCCCGGCGGCGGCTCGGCTTCGCAGATGACCGAGAACTCATGCGTGCTGGACAAGACCGCCCAGCGCGCGGTCGAGTTGGAGGCGCTGCTCAGCCAGTAGCGCGCTGTCGATCAGCGCGCTGCTTTTGCGAACCCTGTTTGGCTTCAGCCGCGCTTGTCGAGTTGTACGTAGTCGCGGCGGCCCTGGCCGATATAGAGCTGACGGGGACGGCCGATCTTCTGCTCGGGGTCCTCGATCATCTCCTTCCACTGCGCGATCCAACCGACGGTACGAGCGACGGCGAACAGCACCGTGAACATGTCCTCCGGGAAGCCCAGCGCCTTCAGCGTGATGCCCGAGTAGTAGTCGACGTTCGGATAGAGCTTCTTCTCGATGAAGTACTCGTCCTGCAGCGCGATCCGCTCCAGCTCGAGCGCGACCTTGAGCAGAGGGTCGTCCCTGACGCCCAGGTGGTTCAGCACTTCGTGGCAGGTCTTCTGCATCACCTTGGCGCGCGGATCGTAGTTCTTGTAAACGCGGTGGCCAAAGCCCATCAGCCGCACGCCGGAGCTCTTGTCCTTCGAGCGCTTGACGTAGTCGGCGACCTTGTCGACGGTGCCGATCTCCTTGAGCATGTTGAGGCACGCCTCGTTGGCGCCGCCGTGCGCGGGGCCCCAAAGGCAGGCGATACCGGCCGCGATGCAGGCGAACGGATTGGCCCCCGACGAGCCCGCGAGGCGAACGGTCGAGGTCGAGGCGTTCTGCTCATGGTCGGCATGCAGGATGAAGATCTTGTCGAGAGCGCGGGCGCGCACGTCGTCGATCTGGTAGGGCTCGCACGGCACCGCGAAGCACATCTGCAGAAAGTTCGAGACGTAATCGAGGTCGTTGCGCGGGTAGATGAAGGGCTGGCCGATCGAGTACTTGAAGGCCATCGCCGCGATCGTCGGCATCTTGGCGATCAGCCGGTGCGTCGCGATCATTCGCTGTTTGGGATCGGTGATGTCGGTGGAGTCGTGATAGAAGGCCGACAGCGCACCGACGGTGCCGCACATGATGGCCATCGGGTGGGCATCGCGGCGATAACCGGTGAAGAACCGCGTCATCTGCTCGTGCAGCATGGTATGACGCGAAATCGTGGTATTGAAGCCCGTATACTGCGCCTTCGACGGCAGCTCGCCGTGCAGCAGCAGGTAACACGTCTCGATGAAGTTCGAGTTGTCGGCGATCTGCTCGATCGGATAGCCGCGATACAGCAGCACGCCCTCGTCGCCATCGATGTAGGTGATCTTCGACGAGCAGTTGGCGGTCGAGATAAAGCCGGGATCGTAGGTGAAGCAGCCGGTGTTGGCGTAAAGCCTGCCAATGTCGATCACGTCGGGGCCGATCGTGCCGGAGCGCACGGGCATCTGTACGACGCGATTACCGCTCAATGCGATGGTCGCCTGCTTGTCATCAGCGGCCTTGGTTACCTTGCCGTCTTGCGCGCTCATCGCATGTCCTTCCGTCCGATCCGCGGGGCCGACAACCGGAATATCGAGCGCCTGCAACGCGCTCTACTTCGCCGCTTTCGACCTATAACGGCTTAGTACGCCGCCTGCCGCCTCGTAGACCACAATCGCCCCCCCGACAAGTCGGCCGAAGGTGAAAGGCGATGCTCCCTGCTATCGATTGCATAGCGGTTATGCAGCACGAGGCCAATGCACCGATTTCCATGCGGTTTCCAGCGCAACGCCACGGCGATGCTGGGGGCGAAGGTGGCATCGCCAAGCGCCCGGCCATCGGGCCCTGCTGTGAGTTCGCACTCTTCAACTGCCGAAGCGGTCGCGCCACGACGGTGGCCCGCTCCATGCCGCGCTCGGTACATGCGCCTCGTAGATGCCGCGCGCGATCGCACGCGCGAGACAATCCGCCGCCAGCGCGCCGATCTCGATCAGATCCTGCATGCCCGCGTTCAAGGCGCGATGTTGCGTCGACACGGCGAATACCGTGTCGCCGTCCATCACCGCGTGTGACAGCCTGAGACCGCGGGCAAGCCCGGCGTTTGCCGCAACGGCCAGCCGCTTTGCTTGCGCTTTGTCGAGCCGGGCGTCGGTCCCCACGCAGGCGATCGTTGTCGACGGTGGGACACCGGGCTGGGAAGCCGCGCCGCCTTTCCAGCGCGGCGACTGCGTTGTTGCGTCGACGGCGCCGGGAAACCCAAGCCCGCCGAATTCCGCCGCGCGCTCGAGCGCAGCCGCATAAAAATGCGGCCCCTCACCGATCAGCGCCGATCCCAGCGCGTTGACGACAACAATCGCAGCAACAGTGTGCCCCGATGACGTCATCGCGCTAGCCGAGCCAAGCCCACCTTTGAGGTCCACTGTGCTGGCGCCGTATCCACCGCCCGCGCTGCCTAGAGCGAACGCGCCACCAACCGCGCCGGCACACGCCGCATATCCCAGCTCCCGGTACGGCGGATAGCGGCCCCAACCCTTGTCGCCGCCGTTGTTGAGATCAAAGCAGATCGCCGACGGCACGATCGGCACGCGCGTGGCGCCGACAGGCAGCCCGCGGCCCTGCTCACGCAACCAGGCCTGCGCACCGCTGGTGGCATCGAGACCGAAGCCGGAGCCGCCGGACAGCGCGATGGCGTCGATCCGCTCGACCGCGGCGTCCGGCTCCAGGCACCCCAGATCCCGGCCGGCCGGCGCACCGCCGAACACCGCCACCGACGCGACAGCCGGTTCGTCGAACAGGATCGCTGTAGCCCCGCTCAACAGCCGCCCATCATGGGCGTGGCCCACGCGGATGCCGGCAATGTCCGTAATCAGATTGAGCATGGCGGCTCTCTCCCTTGCGCGGCTGTTGCCACACGTTTACCATAACTAAGGACAGATCGCAGAATAACCGCTACGAGTTCCCCGGTCTGCGTGGGCTGATTGTATAGGTCCATTCGGGATGGAAGTCATCGCCGACAAGCTTGACCGCCGCCAACTCGGCTTTGCTGACCTTGATGCCTTTCTCATAGGTTCGCGTG
>CAMDPA010000305.1 GCA_945903565.1 Devosia equisanguinis
CAGGGCAGCGGGGCCGTGAAAATCCGCGGGTAGTGTAGTAAAAAAGAGCGGCTCTCCACCGCCCCGCCTCGGACTTCGCAGCGGGCCCACCCAGGCGGCGCGTTCGCGCGGGAGGATGTGCTTCGCCACTGTATCGTTCCCCGTTGAACTGCGTTAGCGGTACTGCCGGTTACCCGACAGCCGTAGGATACCGCCTCGCTGGACAACCGTTGCGTCGGCCCTCCAGCGACATCCGAGCCCGCACCTCGTCTCAAGTACGCCCCCGGAGGCGCCCCTGCATGATGCGGACAAAGGGGAGAATACGGGCGACGGACAAGACGGGGATAACGTTCCGCAATTCCGTTCGCGATCAGCATACGATCGCAGGCCTCGAAATCCGGCGGCTACTCGTGCTATCCACCGCCGATGAAGCCGATTTCGCATAGATTCTGTGTTGCCCCCATGATGGATTGGACCGACCGGCACTGCCGCGTGTTCCATCGCCAATTGACGTCGTGCGCGTTGCTTTACACCGAAATGGTGACGAGCGCGGCGATCATCCATGGCGACCGGAAGCGCCTGCTCGGGTTCGATGCCTGCGAGCAGCCGGTGGCCTTGCAGCTCGGCGGTTGCGATCCCGCACAGCTCGCCGAAGCCGCCCGCATCGGTGCCGCTTTCGGTTATGTCGAGATCAACCTCAATGTCGGCTGCCCATCGAGCCGTGTTCAGGAAGGCCGGTTTGGCGCCTGCCTGATGCGGGAGCCGGCGCTCGTCGCGCGCTGCTTCGAGGCGATGCAAGCAGCCGTCGATATCCCGGTCACCGTGAAGTGCCGCATCGGTGTCGACGAGCAGGACGCGGAGGCGGACCTCGATTGTTTCGTGTCGGTTGTGGCGGGTGCGGGCTGCCGGACGTTCGTCGTGCATGCGCGCAAGGCGTGGCTGAAGGGGCTGAGCCCGAAGGAGAACCGTGAGGTTCCCCCGCTCGACTATGCGCGCGTGCAGCGGCTCAAGGCGCGCAATCCCGGCTTGGAAATCGTGCTCAACGGCGGCATCAGCAACCTGGAGGAGGCCGCAGAGCATTTGGCTTGGGCCGATGGCGTGATGCTCGGACGGGCTGCCTACCAGACGCCCTACATCATGGCCGAGGTGGACAGCCGGCTGTTTGGAATGAGCACTGCGGTTCCCACCCGCGAGGCGGTACTGGAGGCGTTGCTGGAGCCCACAGCGGCGCACCTGGCCAATGGCGGGCGGTTGCATGGCCTGACACGGCACATCCTGGGTCTGTATCACGGGCAACGCAGGGGCCGAGCCTTTCGCCGGCATCTCAGCGAGAACGCCGTACGCGATGGCGCGGGCCTCGACGTTCTGCGCGGCGCGCTTGGGGTCGTCGCCGACTTTGAAGGCGTTGAGGCGCGCGACGCCGCGGAATAGATCACACTGAGGTAGGCGACGTACGCGGATTTGCCCGAAACTTGCGTGCAGAGCACAGCAAGTGGCGACGCGGAGCCGTTTCCGGGCCGGCCTGCTTGAATTCTGCACAGTCGTCGTACCGTTCCCGGACGATGTCACAACCGCATGTGCCCCAAACCGAATGTACCATGAAGGTTGCATCATGGAGCTGATCGAGGTCGACGCCGCCGAGGACCGCACCCGCGTCGAAGGGGGCCACGCGGTTATCTTGTTACGGGGGGTTATCGACCCGCCTGAACCTGTGCGCTTCCAGTTGCGCCCCATTGACGACGAGGGCCTTGCGCCGGAGGCACGGCAACTTTTCGAGCGCCAGCATGAGCCGCTGGCCGTGACCGCCACTGAGGATGGCATCGTGCTGTCGGTTGGTCCGGAGCTGGCGGGCAGCCCCTTCCTGCTGCCGGGCACGGCCATGGAGATCATTCTGGTGGATCCGCAGGTGCGCGGCGAGTTCCTCTGGCCCGCCATCACCCCGCCGGTGCGCGCCAAGCGCCGCAATATCATGACCAAACGGGCGCCGGGCGATCCACTGGCGGTTCCCGCGCGTGTGGCTCCGCCAGCCTCGATTGATCTACTGGCCCCGGGCGATGAACCCGTTGCATCCTCCGCGGTATCCGGGGTCGCATCAAACACCCCCGCCGACACGTTCGTTTTCTCGAGTCTCACCACCGGGGCGGCGGAAGCGGCGATATCTGCCGCCGAAAGCATGGCTTCCGTTCCGTCCTCCCCGGTGTTTCAAGCTCCCGAACCCGCGGCTGAGATCACCGTAGAGGCGCCGCCTCAGCCATCGACATCTCCAACACCGCTTCCGTCAAATCAATCACCGGGGCGCAAGTCGATCGTAGTGACGACGGCTGTACCCCGAAAGCCGGAGGTGGTGGAACCGGCCCGGCCCGCCGAGGCGAAACTTGAGCCCACAGCCAGCGCATTCCCTCCCGCGACGCCCGCAGCAACGGCCCAGCGCCAGGTCGCGCCAGCGATTGTGCCCCCGATCGTGTCACAGACCTCAGAGACCATCGCTCCAGATCGACGGCCGCCTCCGAATGAACAGCCAACACCTGTTGCAACGGCCCAGGCCCGATCCGAGCCGCGCAAGTTCTCCCCGTCTTCAGTGGCGGCTGCAACGGCCGCGCTCTTGATCGTTGGAGGCTTTGTGGGGTTACGCGCCTTCGATTTGTCCGTCGTGAAGCGCAAGCCGGTCTCGGCTGCGCAGGGGCTCGCAACTCCTACCGAATACGCGTCTTCCGCGCGCAGCGTATATGAAGTGATCGCAGCTGGTCCTCGCTCGCCGCGCGGAACCCTCGCGGACACTGTCTCCGCGGCCAAGGCGCTGCAACTGGCACATGCACTCCTGCACGGACCAGAGGCAGAGCGCGATCCGCAAGAGGCGATCTACTGGCTGAAGCGATACCTGGCGTCGACGGCCGGCACGGAGCATGCCCGCATCGCGCTGACGCAGCTCGGTTCGGCCTACGCTCAGCCGGTACGCGGCGCGCGCGATTTGGAAAGCGCCAAGATCGCCTGGGAGCTTGCCGGTGCGCTGGGCGATTCGGTTGCGATGTGTTTCCTCGCCACCATCCACGAGAGTGGGCTTGGCGTGCCAGCTAACGCCTCAGTGGCTGCATCCTGGTACATTCGAGCCGCCGCGGCCGGGGGCACATGTGCCTCCGGCGCTGGCGCTTTCACTAAGGATGGCGGTTGAGGCCGGGGCAGTGAAACCTCGGTGCATCAGTGCCTTTCGCCTTCATTCGGAGGAAGGAGTTGAGGCCGACCGGGAGCTTGACCCGGTTGTGGCGCTGCATATCGTGAGTTTGGACGGGGCAATGAAATCGAGTGCTGGGGCCTGGGCTTTAAGTATGCCGCAGAAATCCATACTTGAAGCGGAACGGCAGCCCAATTCTTGCTCCAGCGACGTGCGTGGGCGTGTTCTCTGCGCGGATGTCCAATTCGGGACAGCCGTCATCCGCTGGCTGATCAGAGTACGAGAGTGTAATGCTGGATAGTGGAGCTGCACCACCCGACCATGCGCCGAACGACGCACATGAAAGCTCGTCCGGCACCGGTGCAAGCGCTGGGTCGCGAGGCCCCTCTGTTCTGGCGACATTGGTGCCCAACAGCGCCATCCAGTTCCTCGACTTCGAGATGTCCGAGGAGATCGTAGCGCACACGCGCCGGCGTTTCCTCGAGGAGGAGGGCGAGGGCGGTGAGCCGTCGCTTCACCTGGCAGCCGTCGGTGACGGCGTCTTCTATCATCCACTTACGAATACGCCGTGCGATCCCGCGCAAACCTACACGATCAGCGGGATCGAGGCGTTGGCGCCCTACCTGGAGACGTAGCTACCGATACCGTACATGCGGGTTGCGCGCACTGGCGAAGGGGAGGCGACCACACTCGACGAAGGTCCCTCGAATTGGGTCCGCGCGCACATTTCTCGTGAGGTCATTGCTAACGGCATCGCCCGTTATCGCGTCGTGGTCGCTATCGATACCTCGATCGACGCCGCGGGCGCCGTTCCCGGCCGCGCCGATGTCGCGCCGACGATGGAGGATTTGCGGGCGGGCGCTGCCTTCCGCTTTTCCGAGGATGTCAACGATATCGCTTGGTTCGTTTCCGAAGCGTGGGTCGACGATTGGATCAAGGCGGCTTTCGTTGGTGGGCGCGCCCGCGACGGGCGTAACGAAGCGCAACCGGGGGATGGGGCAACCGGCCTGGCGCACCTCGCGCATTACCTTACGGCGCTCGCAGCGCTGAAGGAGGCCTGCGATATACCGGCGCTGCGGTTCCTGGAACCCAACGCGGTTGGCGCTTATGCCGAGACTATTCCTGTCGATCTGGCGCTCGATCTGGGGACCAGCCGTACCTGTGCCCTGCTCGCCGAGCATGCGGCGGACGCTGGCCGTGGCGGTGGTTTGTCGAAACCGGCGCGCTCGATAATCAGAGCGTTGCCACTACGTGACCTGTCGCTTCCCTATCGCGTCGCGAACGTAGCATTCTCCAGCCGGCTGGTGTTCTCGCGCGCCATGTTCGGTGACGAGGCCTTGTCGCGCTGGAGTGGACGCACGCAGGCATTCCACTGGCCAAGTCCGGTCCGGCTGGGCGGAGAGGCTCAGCGTCTTGCCACCGAACCATCGGGCGCGGATGCCTTCACGGGTGTCTCGAGCCCGCTGCACTATGTCTGGGATGATCGGCCGAGCCGGCATGTCTGGCGGTTTGCCGGTTCCAACCCGGATGGCGCGCGGCTTAATCCGATCGTATCGGGCACGTTCCTCGCGCATCTCACGGAAGCCGGGGAACTGGTCGAAGGCCGCGCCGGGCAAGGTGGCGCGACCAAGCCGCGTTTTTCGCGCTCGGCGCTGACGACCTTGCTGTGTTCGGAAATTCTGCTGCATGCGATATCGGCGATCAATGCGCCCGATGCACGCGAGCGCAACGGCAAGCCCAACGCAGCGCGGCGGCTCAACCGCGTGCTGGTGACCCCGCCGGCCGGAATGGGAGAGGCAGAGGCCGCGATCCTGCGCCGCCGCGTAGAGGCTGCGGTCAAGCAGGTGTGGCAGACGATGGGGTGGGCCTCGGAAGCGCATCCACTTGCGCCGCCGCCGCCGACCGTGTCCCTGACCGCGGATGCTGCGACCTGCACGCAGTTCGCCTGGCTCGACAATGAGATCACCCAGAAATTCAACGGTCGGTTCGATAACTTTTTGGCGCTGATGGGTAAGCCGCGCGCCGGGTTTGCCGGGGCGCGGGCCCTGCGCATCGCCACGCTCGATATCGGCGGCGCCACCTCCGGCTTGTCGGTCGCGACGTA
Organism: Devosia equisanguinis; assembly: GCA_945903565.1. Lineage (GTDB taxonomy): Bacteria > Pseudomonadota > Alphaproteobacteria > Rhizobiales > Hyphomicrobiaceae > CAMDPA01. The sequence goes on from CAMDPA010000305.1 coordinate 5,253, forward strand.
TGAGGCGTCGTCGTCAGGCGCGCTGGCCGTGACCCGCCAACTCGTCGACGAGTTCGAGACAGGCTGCGATGACGTTGTGAAGGCGCTGGCGGAACGGTTCCTTGTGCCCGCGCTCGCCCAACGACTTGGCGAGTGCAAACACGGCGATCCCGGCAAGCTTCTCGAAGCACTTTTGGGCGCCCCGGAGCGCGGTCGTCCCGCGTGGGTCGGCGATCTGGGACGGCGGATGGCGGCGGAACTGCTCGCACCTGCGGCGAACGCTCTGCTGCGGCTCTATACGCACAGCGAGGCCGATGCCGCGGATGCCCCGACCGAACTGACGATCGGCACCTTGATCGGCAGTGTCGGCAGCGACGCACGGGCGACTGCCGATCGCCTCGATGTGATCGCCGCCGATGAAGGCGCGGATGGATTTTCGCCGCTCGAGGTCGGTGTCCCCTATCTGGTTCGGGATCTCGCGGGGGTCGCGTGTCGCGTGCTGCGACCGATGCTCGACAATGTGGTGCGTGTGCTGGCGGCACTCGATTGCGATGTCGTCTTGCTGAGCGGACGTGGCGCTCATCTACCTGTCGTGCGCGAAGCGTTGCTGGAAGGCATGCCGTTGCGTCCGGATCGTCTATTGGCGCTGCATCAGCAGCGGTTGGCGGCGTTCAACTTGACCGAAGAACTCGCTGGCGGCCGGGCGGCAGACGCAAAGGTGCTGCCGGCGCTGGGCGCGCTGGTGCAGGGCCAAGGCACCTTCACCAGTGGCGAGCTTGATCTCCTCGTCCGCCCCGTTGATCGGGCGGGAGCTGCAGGGTTCATTGGGCGGCTGGACGCGGCCGGGCGGATTTGCGCCGACGATGTCTTGTTCGACCTGGATGGCGATAGCGGTGTGAAACGGCACATGAGCGGCAGCGCCGCTGCGCGTCCGCCGCGACCGGTTTCAATTGGCCTGCCGACGCAGTTCGGCATGCGCGTTCCCTCGATCGAAAGCTGGCCGGCGCGGGCGTGCTGGGTGATCGAGCGGGAACCTGGATCTGGCGGCCGGATGCCGAAACTTCCGGTCAAGGCGACGATCGAACTTGTCGAAGCAGAACGTGGCCGGCCCGCGGGCTTGAAGCTCGTGTCCGCTGTCGATGGCGATGGTGGACGGCTCGATCCCGGTGAGATCGTGCTGCGGCTGAAAACACGCAGCTTCGGCGAAGGCTATTGGTTGGATACCGGACTCCTCGACGTTGGCAGCACGGGACATACGGGGAATAGAGCGCTTTCCACTTGATGTGAATCAAAACAGTTACAGGGGATTCCCTCGGACGCGCAAATCAGATTCGGATTCCACCGGCAGCAACGGCGGGGATCGCGATGGCGAAGGGATACTCGAAAGATCTCAGGGTGCGGGCCGTCGCG
>CAMDPA010000306.1 GCA_945903565.1 Devosia equisanguinis
CCCCTCAGAGCCTCCTCGTCGCCGACACGGCCGTCTGGCAGGGCCAGCCTGTCGCCGTTGTGATCGCGGCCACTCGCGCCGAGGCCGAGGACGCCGCAGAGCTCGTCGCGATGGAATGGGAAGAGCTTCCCGTCGTCGCCTCGATCGACGATGCCTTGCGGCCCGGAGGCCCCGTCGTCCATCCCGAGCTCGGCGACAACCTCGCCTTCGATTTCAGCATCGAGCGGGGCGAGCCTGACAAGGCCTTTGCTGCCGCCGATCTCGTGGTCGAAGAGGAGTTCCGTTTCGAGCGCCAGACGGCCTTGACCCTCGAGCCGCGCGGCCTCGTCGCCGACTTCGATCCGACTGAGCGCGCGCTGACCGTCCACCATGCGCACCAGTCTCCATTCCAGATGCAGGACGTTTTCTGCCGTCATTTGGGCCTACCCGAGCACAAGGTGCGAGTCACCGCCCCCGACGTCGGCGGCGCCTTCGGTATGAAGCTCAACATCTACCCCGACGAAATCGCCACCGTCGTCGCCGCGATGAAGCTCGGCCGCCCGGTGAAGTTCATTTCCGACCGACTGGAATCTTTCGTCTCCGACGCCCATGCACGGGACCATGTCGTCAAGGCTCGCATGGCGCTCACACGCGACGGCCGGATCACCGCGATGGAGGTCGATGACATCGGGGCCGTCGGCGCCTACGGCATGCCGCTACGCTTCAACGTCGCCGAAGGAATGATGACGATCACCACAACCGGCGCGCCCTATGCGTTCGAGGCCTATCGCGCTCGCACGCGCAGCGTCTACACCAACACTTGCGTCATCGGCATGTATCGCGGCGTCGGCATGCCTCTCGCTTGCGTCGTCGCCGAGACGTTGGCCGGGATCGCCGCGCGTCGGCTCGACATCGATGCAGCCGACTTCAAGCGCCGCAACCTTCGTACCAAGGCCTCGCTGCCTTGTGTGACGCCAGGGGGGCAGCGCCTGGAGACGGTCTCCTTCCACGAGTGCCTGGAGAAGATCCTCGTCCTGTCTCGTTACGACGATCTGCGCCGCGAGCAGGCAGTACTTCGTGCGAAGGGCATCTATCGCGGTCTCGGTCTCGCCTCCTTCGTCGAGCAGACGGCCTACGGACCGCCCTATTATGGCCCATCCGGCGCACCGATCTCGACCCAGGACGGCTGCACCTTGCGCCTGGAACCGTCGGGCGTGATCCGCTGCGTCACGAGCATCACCGACCAGGGCCAGGGCACGTTGACGGCTGTGGCCCAGATCGTCGCGAGCGAGGTCGGGGTGCGCGCCGAGGATGTCGGCATCATCGCCGGCGACAGCGCCCTCTCACCTTACGGAGGCGGCGCCTGGGCCTCGCGCGGCACCGCGATCGGCGGCGAGGCGGCCCTCAAGGCTGGCCGCCTGCTCAAGCGCAACATCCTCGCCCTCGCCGGTGCGATCACCCAGACGCCCGCCGATAAACTCGATATCGCCGCCGGACAAATCGTCAACCTTGGAACCGGCCAGGAAGTCATCAGCCTCGCCGAGATTGGCCGTATCGGCTATTTCCGCCAGGACACGCTGCCGCGGGATTTCGACGTGCAGCTCTCCGTGACCGCCAGCTACGTCGCCAACGACAAGATGGGTTTTGTCGCCAGCGGCGTTCAGCTCTGCCATGTCGAGGTCGACGCCGAGACGGGCATGGTCCGCGTGCTCGGGCAATGGGCGGTCGACGACTGCGGCCGTGTCGTCAATCCGCTTCTCGTTGCCGAGCAGGTGCGTGGCGGCATCGTCCAGGGCATCGGCGCGGTTCTCTTCGAGGAGTGCGCCTACGACGACAACGGCAGCTTGCTCAACGGCACCATGGCCGATTACCTCGTGCCCATGTCGTGCGAGATGCCCGACATGGTAACCGCCCTCGTCGAGACGCCCGAGGCCTCGACCCTACTCGGCGCCAAGGGCATCGGGGAGGCTGGCCTCATTGGCGCGATGGGTGCGGTGTGGGTGGCAGTCAACGACGCGCTGCAACCTCTCGGCGCCACCATCAAGCACCAGCCGTTTACCCCAGAACGAATCCTGGAGGCCATCGCCGCAGCCTCACCCGGTTGAACGGTCCACTTCTGAAATCACATTTCACGAGCTGCTTTGCTCAATTCTTGACCTTGCAAAAGTAGGTCTCGCAAAGCAATGTCGCCACCTGATCATCGGGAGAGACAAACTATGAAGCCGACGCGTATCGACCGCCGCACATTCGGCAAGCTTGCCGGCGGTGCAGGCCTCACCGCAGTGGTTACGGGCCCGTCGCTCGCCCAGACCAGCGACGTGGTGAAGTTCGGCGCCCCGCTCCCGTTGACCGGCCCGCTCTCGCCGGAAGGCATCAAACAGCAGCGCGGCTACAATCTTTGGGCCGACGCGGTCAATGCCAAGGGTGGCATCAAGGTGGGCGGCAAGACGCTCAAGGTCGAGATCGTCTACGTCGACTACGCCTCGAACACACCGCGTGCGGTCCAGTCGGCCGAGCGGCTGATTGCCGAGGACAAGGTAAGTTTCCTGTTCGCTCCGTTCGGCTCCGGCGCGACCAAGGCAGCCTCGAGCGTGTCGGAGAAGTACTCGATCCCGATGATCGCGCCTTCCGCATCTTCGGCCCAGGTCTACGACCAGGGCTACAAGTTCCTGTTCGGCCTGCTCTCCACCAATGACAGCGTGACCGAACCGCACGCTGCCGCGATCACGGCCAATCCCGCTATAAAACGCCTCGCGATTCTCGCCCGCAACGATCTCTTTCCGCTTGCGATCGCGCAGGAGATGGAGAAGTCGGCCAAGGCCCGCAAGGTGGAGATAGTGATGTTCGAGCGCTACGCCATCGGCGTGCTCGATCATGCCTCGGCCATCACCCAGATGCGTGCCGCCAATCCGGACTGGGTATTCGGCACCGGCTACATCAATGACCTCGTCGCCATGCGAAAGCAGATGAACGACCTCGGCGTGAAGCCTCTAGCTATCAGCATGATCGCTGGTCCTGCTTACAAGGAGTTCACCACCGCATCGGGTCCGCTCGCCGACAACATCGCCTCCTCGTCGTGGTGGCAACCGTCGGTGCGCTACAAAGGCAAGGATGTGTTCGGCTCGACCGAAGCTTTCAATGCCGCTTTTGCCGCCAAGTACAAGGGCGATGAGGCCGACTACATCGAGGCGGCCTCCGCCGCTTGCGGCGCTGTCGTCCAGCTTGCGATGGAGACGGCAAATTCCGCCGATCCCAAGGCCGTCCGGGAGGCGCTCGCGAAGATGGACGAGGAAACCTTCTACGGTAAGGTCAAGTTCGGCCCGATCGGCCAGATCACGACGCTTCAGCCCCCGGTCTTCCAGATCCAGAGCAGCAAGCCTATCGTCATTTGGCCTGATGCGATCAAGCAGGGTAGCCTTCGCTACCTGTCGCGGTGACGGGGACGTGCGATCGTGAGCGACGAATTGCCGAGCGATCATCATCTCGCGGGACACTCAGTACGGTGACGGAATTGACAATGATGATTGCCCTTCGCTTCTCGTCACTCGCTCCATGATCTATCTCCAGCTTCTCGCCAATGGCATCGTGCTCGGCGGCCTATACGCGGCCATCGCCGCCGGCTTCTCCCTGGTATGGGGCGTGCTGAACGTCATCAACATCCTGCACGGCACGTTCATCGTGCTGGGTTCCTACATCGCGTTCTTCGCCTACGTTTATCTTGGGCTTCACCCGTTCATCGCCATCATTCCGGCCGCAATGCTCCTGTTCGCGGTCGGTTGGGCCGTGCAGGCGGGCTTCATCAATCGCGTGATCACGGCGCCGGTCCTGATCACCTTGACGCTCACTTTCGGCCTCGACCTCATCCTCAACAACGCGATGCTGCTCGCCTTTACCGCCGACTATCGCAAGGTGAACCTCGCCAGTCCGCTGCCGTCGCTGATCCTCGGCCCCGTGATCGTTCCCGGCGATCGCCTCGCCGCTATGGCCCTGTCTATCGGGCTCACGTATGCGCTGTATCGTCTTCTTTCGGACAGCAACGTCGGCCGCGCAATCGTCGCGGTCCGCATGGATCGGGAAGCCGCCGCGCTGATGGGCGTCGATGTCGGCCACATCAACGCGATCACCTTTGGTATCGGCGCGATGATGGCCGGCGCGGCCGGCGCACTCCTCAGCATCATCTATCCGATATCGCCGCTCAACAGCACGCTGTTTCTCGGCAAGGCGTTTGTCGTCTGCGTACTGGGCGGCCTTGGTAGCGTGCCAGGCGCTCTCGTCGGCGGATTGGCCTTGGGCATCATCGAGAGCTTTGGCGGCTTTGCGCTGGGGCCCGAGCACGCCATCACGATCTCTTTCGGCCTGCTCTTGTTGTTGCTCTTCGTCCGTCCCTCGGGCCTTCTCGGCAAGCGGGGCTACGAATGAGTGTAGAGACGAGCACTCGATATTGCAGTTTCGTTCGCCGACGCCGGGAGGCGCACAAATGAGCCTCGCACGCGCAACTCCCTGGATCGGCCTCGCTTTGGCCATCACTGTGGCGGCCCTGCTGCCGATGTTCGCCTCGAACTATGTGCTCCGCCTCGCGACGATCGTGGCCATGTATGCGGTTCTCGCCCAATCCTGGAATTTCATCGGCGGCCTCGCCGGCTACCCTTCGTTCGCGACTGCCGCTTTCTTCGGTCTTGGCGCCTACGTGTCGGCGGTGCTCCAGACCAAAGGCGTGCCGATGATGGCGACGTGGCTGTTCGCAGGTCTCGGTGCGGCGCTCTTCGCCGCTTTCCTGGGCGGTGCTATCCTGCACTTGCGCGGCCACTACTTCGCTATCGCCAGCCTCGTCGTCGCCGAGGTTCTTCGCGAGATCGTCAACACGATGCCGGACCTGACCGGTGGTGGCATGGGCCTCAACATCCCCGTCCTCAAGTCGTCGGTGACTGCGCAGGCGCAGCTCTTCTTCTATGCGATGCTCGCCTTGTTCGCGGTGACTTTCGCCACGGCTATGGTGATGCACAATTCCAAGAGCGGTTTCGCACTGCGTTGCATCAAGCAGAATGAGGACGCAGCCAGCATCATCGGCATCAACGCCTATGCCTACAAGTCGCTCGCGTTCGCGCTGTCGGCCGTTTTCGTCGGCGTCGCGGGGGCGATCTACGCCTCGTGGACCCACTATATCGATCCCACCGATGTGTTCGACGTCCTGCTCTCCGTCAAGCCATTGGTCATGGTGTTGCTGGGTGGCGTCGGCACGCTGTTGGGGCCGTTTGTCGGAGCTGTCATCCTGCTCGCGTTCGAGGAGGTCGTCTGGCGCAACTTCCTCAAGGCCCATGCACTCGTTCTCGGCGCCATAATCGTCGCCCTGGTGTTGCTGCTGCCGAACGGCCTGATGCCCATGCTGGGGCGGCTCTGGCCCGGTGCCGGCAAGTCCCAGACGAGGCCGTCGGCATGACCCCGCTTCTGCAACTCGAACGCGTCGAGCGCCGTTTTGGGGGCCTCAAGGCCGTCGACGAGGTCAATTTGTCGATCGTGCCGGGCGAGATCGTCGGTCTGATCGGTCCGAACGGCGCCGGAAAGACGACGCTGATCAACACCATCACAGGTGTTCATCCAGCAACCGGTGGGCGCATCGTGTTCGAGGGCGCCGAGATCACGCAGCTGAAGCCGCACGTCATCGCGAGCCGAGGCATCGCCCGCACGTTCCAGATCGTGCAGCCCTTCCCGCAGATGTCGGTGCTGGAGAACGTCGCCGCCGGCGCTTTGTTCGCCGGTCGCGCTCCCTCCCTGGCTGCAGCGCGGGAAGCGGCAATCCGTCATCTCGAGTTTACCGGCCTGGGCGCCTTGGCGGACAGCTCCGCTTCGACCCTGACACTCGCACAGAGGAAGCGGCTCGAGCTGGCGAAGAGCCTCGCTATGCGCCCGCGTCTCCTCATGCTCGACGAGGTCAACGCCGGCCTCAACACGGCCGAAATCGACGACGCGCTCGCCATCATCCGTCGCATCAGCGCCTCCGGCGTCACGATCATGATCGTCGAACACTTGATGAAGGTCGTGCTGTCGATCTGCAATCGTATCGTCGTGCTCCATCACGGCCAGCTTATTGCCGAAGGCGAGCCACAGGCGGTCGTGCGCAATCCAGCTGTGATCGAGGCCTATCTCGGCAAGCGCTACGCAGGTGCGATGGCCGGAGGCACGACATGAGCGCGCCCGATCTCCAGGCGCCCCAGCTTCAGGTGCCGAAGCTTCAGGTTAGCGGCCTCCAGGCGGGCTACGGAGATGTCCAAGTTCTATGGGACATCTCGCTCGACGTAAGGCCGGGCGAGATCGTCTCCATGATCGGTTCGAATGGCGCGGGAAAGTCGACGTTCATGCGCTGCGCTTCTGGCCTATTGCCGGTTCGCGTCGGTATGATCGCGGTCGACGGCAAGCCTATGGCGGGCGCACCTCCGGCGAGCTTCGTCCGCGCCGGAGTGGCCCATGTGCCGGAAGGCCGCCGCCTGTTCTCCGCCATGAGCGTCCGCGACAACCTATTGATGGGCGCCTACCTGCGCGAGGACCGCGCGGAGATCGCCGCCGACCTCGATCGCGTCTTCGAAATGTTCCCGATTCTCGCCGAGCGTCGCCGCCAGGATGCCGGCACCATGTCGGGCGGCGAGCAGCAGATGTGCGCCATCG
>CAMDPA010000307.1 GCA_945903565.1 Devosia equisanguinis
TGCGCAAGGGCGCGGCCCGCACCGTGAAGGCGCTGATGAAGCTGATCGGCCGCCTCATCAAGACGTTTGCACCCGACGAGTGCGCGAACTACTTTCGCCACGCCGGATACGGGTAGCGACCCAGATCAGGTGGAAAATGCTCTAGTGGAAGCCGCCGCATTGCATTCCCGTTCGACACCCCAAACAGGAGGCTCGACATGACGCCTTTGCGAGCCGCCCCGTTTCGATTGCTGCTTGCAGCAGCCGCCGCATTGGCGACATCGGCGCTCGTACCATCTACGGCCGCAGCACAGACCGACTATCCCAAACAACCCGTGCGCCTGCTGGTCGGGTTCGCGGCGGGCGGGGGCAACGATCTGTTCGGCCGGCTCGTCGCGCAGAAGCTTTCGGAGAAGCTGGGCCAGCCCGTCGTCGTTGAGAACAAGCCGGGCGCGAGCAGCATCGTGGCTTTCGAGTTGACCGCGCGCGCCGTACCCGATGGGCACACGCTCGTTGTCGCGCCGTTCGGGGCGACGATCATCAATCCCGGCGTGTACGCGAAACTGCCTTATGATCCCGCCACGGCATTCCGGCCGATCTCGATCGTGGCTTCGTTTCCCTTCGTGATGACGGTGTCGGCCCAGCTTCCGGTCAAGTCGGTGGCGGAGTTGGTCGCGCACGCCAAGGCCAATCCAGACAAGGCGAACTATGGCTCGTCCGGCGTCACGTTCCAGTTGCTCGGCGAGCAGTTCAAGGCGCTGACAGGCGCGCCGTTCGAGCACATTCCCGTCAAGAGCCTGGCGGAAGCGGTGACCGGCGTCCTCAACGGGCAATACATGATGTCGTTCGTCGATCCGGGTCCGCTGGTCGGGCATCTCAAGGCCGGGCGCGTGCGGGCGCTGGCGCTGACGGGATCGACACGGTTCCCCGAGTTGCCGGACGTGCCGACCATGGCCGAGGCCGGGCTGCCCGGCATCGTGATGGACAGTTTTATGGGGATCATGGGACCGCGCGCCATGCCCGAGGCGATCGTGAAACGGCTGGAGCAGGAGCTGGTCGCGATGACGGGGCAGGCCGACTTCAAGGAGCGGCTAAAGGCGATGGGGCTTGTCAGCGTCGGCAGCACGGGTCAGGAATTCGCCGACAAGATCGCACGCGAGGCCCCGATCTGGGCGGGGGTCGCCAAGGCGACCAACGTGAAAGTTCAATGAGCGCTGATCGGCGCAACACACTTCCGGGGAGTACAGACATATGACACAGCGCGTTGACCGCCGCACAGCACTTGCAATCGCGCTTGCCGCCGCCGCTTGCGCCGGCTGGTGTGTGCCCGCGTACGCCCAGGGCGATGCTGCCGCCGGTTATCCCAAGCAGCCGATCAAGATCTTCGTCGGGTTCGCAGCCGGCGGTAGCAACGACATTATCGCCCGGATCGTCGGACAGAAGCTGTCGGAGCGGCTTGGCGTTCCCGTCGTGATCGAAAACCGCGTCGGCGGCAACGGCAACATCGCCGCCGAAGCCGTCGCGCGCGCAACACCCGACGGCTACACCCTGGGCTCCGCGCCGACCGGCATCATGATCCACAACTCGGTGCTGTTCCAGAAGCTGCCCTACGATCCCTTGAAGAGCTTCGCGCCGATTGCGATCGTCGCCAACTATCCGATGTACCTCTCGGTCAACGCCGATCTGCCGGTGAAAACCGTCGCGGAGTTGATTGCCTACGCCAAGGCCAATCCGGCGAAAGCCAACTATGGCGGCACCTCCGGCATGTTCCAGCTCGTCAGCGAGCACTTCAAGCAGCGCTCGGGCACGCATTTCGAACACATCCCCTACAAGAGCTCAGCGGAGCTGGTGACGGCTCTGATGACCGGCCAGACGATGATGTCGTTCATCGATCCCGCACCGCTGATCGCGCAGGTTCGCGCCGGCAAGATCCGCGTGTTGGCGGTGACGTCGGCGAAACGCTCGCCCGACACGCCCGATGCACCGACCATGGCGGAAGCGGGCTTCCCCGGCATGGAGGCGGAAGCCTTCGCGGCCCTCGTCGCACCGGCGGGAACCCCGGCCGCGATCGTCAAGAAACTCAACGGCGAGCTTGCCGCGATCGTCAAGCTGCCCGACGTGATCGAGCGCTTCAAGCAGCTCGCCGCCAATCCCTACAACAACACGCCCGAGGAATTTGCCGCGTTCGTCGCGCGCGAGATTCCCCGGTGGAAGGACGTGGCGGATAAGGCCGGCATCAAGCCGCAGTGATCGGCCGCAGCGAGGGTGACGAGACGAAAAGCGGCGGCCAACATGAATCCGGTCCAATCTTGCTATACGTTGATACGATCGGACACTCCGATCCCGGCCGCATGGTTCGGGCGACACCAGAAGAGGAAAACACCTTGAGCGCACGACCCATTCTTTCTCGCAGGCTTCTCCTGACCACAACGCTGATCGCGGCGACGGGATTTGCAAACGCATCTTCCGTTCAGGCCCAGGCCGACGCCGCGGCCGGCTATCCCAAGCAGCCCATCAAGTTCGTAATCGGCTTCGCGCCGGGCGGTGGCAACGACCTGATGGGCCGCGTCATCGGCCAGAAACTCTCCGAGAAGCTCGGCCAGCCCGTGGTGATCGAGAACAAGCCGGGCGCGGCCAGCATCATCGCGGCCGAGCAAGTGGCCCGCGCGGCGCCGGATGGCTATACGCTGCTGGTCGCCCCGATCGGCGCGCTGGTCGGCAACCCCGCCGTCAACGCCAAGCTACCTTACGATCCGCAGAAGAGCTTCGTGCCCGTCTCGCTGATGGCCGACTTCCCGCTCTATCTGATCGTCAACGCTGATCTTCCCGTGAAGACCGTGGCCGAGCTGGTAGCATGGTCCAAGGCCAATCCGGACAAATCCAACTACGGCAGCACCTCGCCATTGTTCCAGATCACGGCCGAGATGTTCAAGCTGCGCACCGGGGCGACAGGCGAACACATCCCGTTCAAGAGCAGTGGCGAGATCGTCTCCGGCGTTCTCACCGGGCAGACGCCCTGGGCGTTCGTCGATCCGCCGCCGATGATGGGTCAGCTCAAGTCCGGCAAGCTGCGCGTGCTGGCTGGTAGCGGCAGCAAGCGGTCGGCCGATCTGCCTGATGTCCCAACGATGGCGGAAGCCGGCGTCCAGGGCGTGGTGGTCGACGCCTTCACGGGCATCGTCGCACCCGCGGGCACGCCGATGGCGATCGTGAAAAAACTCGAGGCGGAGATCAACGCCGCGCTCAAACTTCCTGACGTGGTGGAGCGTTTCAAGCAGCTCTCCGTCAATCCGGCCGGCAACACGTCGGAGGCGTTCGCCGCCTTGCTGGCACGCGAAATTCCGATCTGGAAGGAAGTCGCGCAGAAGGCCAATATCAAAGCGAACTGAACACGCAACGGGAGGACCGGCCACGATGAGACAGCACAAAAGTACGCGCCGCGCAGTGCTTGGAGCCATGGTGGCCGGTTTGACCGGCGTCGCGGCGTCCGCTGCCTTTGCGCAAGGCGACGCCGCGGCGGGATACCCAAAGCAGGCGATAAAGATGCTGGTCGGCTTTACCCCCGGTGGAGGCAACGACATCATCGGCCGCATCGTCGCGCAGAAGCTCGGCGAGCGGCTGGGCCAACCGGTCGTGTTCGAAAACCGTGCCGGCGCCGGCGGCATTGTCGCGGCCGAATTCGTCGCCCGCGCGGCACCCGATGGCTATACGCTGCTGATCGCGCCCATCGGCACCACCGTGTTCAATCCCGTGCTGTTCGCCAAGCTGCCGTACGATGCGGATAAAAGCTTCTCGTGGATCACGATGGTCGCCGACTACCCACTTTATCTGACGATCAATTCGAAGCTGCCGGTCAAGAACGTGAAGGAGCTGGTCGCCCACGCCAAGGCGAACCCGAATGCAGCCAATTATTCCAGCACGTCAGGCGTATTCCAGCTCACCAACGAGATGTTCAAGCTGAAGACGGGAACGAACTTCGAGATGATCCCATTCAAGAGCTCGAACGAGATGATTCAGGGCATTATCACGGGACAGTCGATGATGGGCTTCATCGATCCCACCGCGCTCATGCCGCAGTACAAGGCCGGCGTTGTCCGCATCCTCGCGACCACCGGGGCCAAGCGAGCGGCGGACTATCCGGAAATCCCGACGATGGCCGAGGAGGGCGTCGACGGCGTCATTGTGAGCGGCAATACCGCGCTTGTCGGTCCCGCGGGCATTCCGACGGCCATCGTCAAGAAGCTGGAGACCGAGGTAAACCTGATCGTCAAGTCGCCCGACGTAATCGAGCGCTTCAAGACGCTCGCGGTCTATCCTGTCGGTGGCACCGGCGAGGAGCATGCGGCGCTCGCCGCGAAGGACCGGGCGATGTGGCGCGAGGTCGTGAAGGCTGCCAAGATCCCGCTGCAATGAGAGGCACTGGTTGCGGTATCGATGTGTGGGTGCCGGGTCTGGAAGTCAGGGAGGAATGGATGTCAGGTTTGAAAAGTCCGGTCGCAACGGCGGCGCTCGTCGTGGGTGTGATGTTCGCGGCCACCGCACCACAAGCTTTTGCGCAGGCCGATTACCCCAAGCAGCCCATCAAGATCGTGGTCGGCTTCACGCCCGGCGGCAGCAACGATCTCTTGGCGCGGCTCGTCGCGCAGAAGTTCGGCGAGCGGATGGGCCAACCCGCCGTCGTCGAGAACAAGCCGGGCGCCGGCGCGCTGATCGGCACGGAGTTCGTCGCCCGCGCCACACCTGACGGTTACACGCTTCTGATGGCGCCGGCGGGAACGCTGGTGATCAATCCGGCCGTGTACAGCAAACTTCCCTACGACTCGATCAAGAGCTTCGCGCACATCGCGGTCGTGGCGACCTACCCGTTCCTGCTGTCGGTCAACGCGGGCGGGCCGATCAAGACCGTCAAGGACCTGATCGCCTTCGCCAAGGCCAATCCGGACAAGGCGAACTACGCGAGCACGTCGACGGTGTTCCAGCTCACCAGCGAGCTGTTCAACTCCAAGGCCGGCGTCAAGTTCGAGCACATCCCGTTCAAGAGCGGCGGCGAAATCGTCACCGCGATCCTCAGCGGCCAGGTGACGACGGCGTTCGCCGACGCCGGCCCCGCGCTGCCGCAGATCAAGTCCGGCAAGCTGCTCGCGCTCGCCACGTCCGGCGCCAAACGCTTCGCCGAACTGCCGGAGCTGCCGACGATGAAGGAAGCGGGAATCGACGGCGTCGAGGTCGACGGCTTCAGCGGCCTCGTCGCCCCCGCCGGCACCCCCGCCGCGATCATCAAAAAGCTCGAAGCGGAGGTCAACGCCATCATCAAGCTCGACGACTTCCAAGCCCGCCTGAAGCAGATCGGCCTCGTGCCCGGCGGCGGCACCGGCGAGGAATTCGCCGCCATGGTCGCCCGCGACATCCCTAAGTGGACGGCGGTGGCGAAGGCTGCAAACATCAAGCTGGATTGAGAGCGTTGGCGGATCAGACGTCCTTGTTGGCGGCCAGCCACGTGTCGAACGGCACGAGGTGGCCGCTGTTCCAGAAGTCGCGGACCCCCGTGAAGTAGGCACCGGGCAGTTCGAGGTGATCGTGCCGGACAAGGTAGCCCGGCATCCCCTGCGAGTTCGAATGATTGATCTGGGGCACAACGTATGTGGTCCCCTGCGGCGATAGCGGATCGAAGAAATACGCCCTCATCTGCAACGCGTCCTGCGACAACCTGATGTTGAGGCGGCCGGCAAACTCCGGCCCAAGCTCCGCCAGCCGCCGCTTGAGCCGCGACATCACGCGCAAGCCGATCAGACATGATTCCCGGAGCTGGTTCTCATCGGTATTGAGCGCCCGGGCCGAACTCGCTAGCCCGTCTGACCTGGGATCAACGACGATGAAGTTCAGCGTCGCCCCGCTCTTCTTTTTTTCAAACAGGACGTTCTCGTTCTGGTCGACCGAAATATAGAAAGTCGTGCCAACGAACCAGATTTCCGAGCTCGCCTTCGACAGTGCCCCCGCGAACGAATGGCTACCAGCAGCTCGCAGGAAATCGTTCGACTTGCGGTATTGCTTGATGACGCCGATGTCGACCCAGGGCTCGATGCCCACGAACATGGAGACGTGCGGGCCAGCCCATGCGCCAAGCGTCAGCATCAGTGGAATGGCGGTAATTGTTCCGACGCGCCTGATGACGGACGGCCGCCGCCCCCGGACGATCGTCCTTATCTGTTTGGCGATGAGCCGGGCATCGGCTTTGAAATGGCTGTCCCTCAGCCGCATCGCCTGCTTGAACGCAAGCAGCTTGATTTCGCCTGGCAAATCTCCGCCGCTCGGCATCGGCGTATCGTCCAGAACGACAGGAATGATCGGCAGTCCGCGCTGGAGAGCCCAGAAGATCTCGTTGCGAACGAGGTCCTGAGAATTTTCGAGCCGCGACTTGCCATCCTCGCCTCGCGCACTGAGCCAGCCCGGTCCGATGACACTAAGGACGGATCGCAAAAAAGCTGAATCGTGATCTGTGTGCGTGCGACCGTGTGACTCGGCAGCGCGGGATTCCTTGTCCCGGCGAACAGTCGTACGCCGTTGCATGATCGACAGACAAGCCATTCGGCAAAGATGGGAAGCCGT
>CAMDPA010000308.1 GCA_945903565.1 Devosia equisanguinis
AAGGCATCGGCCGGATCGCCGCGCGGGTGTTCGAGCAGCTCGTCACGCACCCGCCGCGGACGATGCGGATGCTGGTCGACGAGACGAGGCGTTGTAGATGGTACGGGTCAGTTCAGAGGACGACCTGAGCCAAGGGGATAGGTATGCATGACGCGTGTCACGCACTCTCATGATCTAGTGTTTTCGAAATCAGCCGTCGCCCAACTTCAAGTTTACGGCCTTGGGGCCCTTGCCACGCTTATCCGGCTCGGTGTCGAACGACACCCTCATGCCCTCGTCGAGCGACCCGATGCCCGACTGCTCGACCGCGGTGACGTGAACAAAAACGTCCTTGCCGCCTTGATCTGGTGTAATAAATCCAAAGCCCTTGCTTTGATTGAAAAACTTAACTGTACCGCTCTGCCGCATGCGAACTCTCCTTGAACCCGGGGAGGGGTGTAGTTTGGCCGGGGATCAAGGATGCTCTGCCCCCAGCCGCCGATGTCAGGCTGGCAGGACCGAAGTCGGTGAACGCGAAGATTCTGTAGGGACGAAGTGCATCGGAGCAGAAAGTCTCAGCAGTCTCGGCAGTCTCCGCCGGGCCGGTCAGGCCGCCCGAACACAAGAAATATGGTCCAAGCGCAATCGCCGCGCAAGGCAAATTGCGACAAAATGGACCAAGTCGAGACCTGACGCCGGGCACCCGCGAAAATCACTTTCCGGTCAGCCACTCTTGTGACCAGCGCCCGCTGCCTTCGATTGCAAGGCGATCGGCAAGCACCGGCATCAGCACGGCCAGGGCGGCGTCGAGCTCGTAGGGTGGGTTCAAAATCACGAGTCCGGACCCGTTGAGCTGCCTTGGATCGTGCGGCTCACGCACCATCAGCTCAAGGCACATGAGTTTGGGCAGAGCGGTCGCGGCGAGGCGGCGCTTGAAGGCGCGGATCTGGGCCACATCCTTGATCGGGTACCACAGCAGATAGATTCCGGTGGCGAAGCGCCGGGCACCTTCCGCTAGTGCTTCGACAAGGCGATCGTGCTCGCCGGGCGCCTCGAACGGCGGATCGACGAGGATCACGCCGCGCCGCTCTTTCGGCGGCAGCTGCGCCTTGAGCGCCACCCAGCCGTCGAGCTCCATCACCTGGGTGAGCTTGTCGCGCGCGAAGGCGCCGCGCAGGGAAACGGCGTCCTGGGGATGCAATTCGTTGGCAATGAGCCGGTCCTGCGGGCGCAGCAATGCGCGGGCCAGGCGCGGGCTGCCTGGATATCGAACGATTTCGCCCGGCGGATTGAGCGCGCGAACGACATCGAGATAAGGCGCAAGGAGGGCCGCGGCGGGGGCTGGAAGGGGCTCTGCATCGGGGCCGATGAGCCGGCCTATACCAGTGCGCCATTCGCCGGTTTTCTGCGCCTCCTCCGAGCCGAGATCGTAGCCGCCGATACCGGCGTGGGTGTCGATCACGCGAAACGGGGCGTCCTTGAGCTTCAGCCGTTCGATGACCAGCGTCAGCACGGCGTGCTTGACGACATCGGCGAAGTTGCCGGCATGGTAGATATGGCGATAGTTCATAGTGCGAGGCTCAAGCGCAGGTTGGGTCTGTCTGTCAACGCTCGTATCAAGTCGGCTCCAAGAAGATTCGAAGGACTGTAATGACCAAAGCACTCGACGGGGCCGTGGCGATCGTCACCGGCGGCTCATATTCGATCGGCCGCGCGTTCTCCGAGGCACTGGCGCGCGAAGGTGCCAACGTCGTGATCGCCGACATCCGTGACGGCACCGACGCGGCTGCCGAAATCTCCCGGCAATTCAACGTCGCGGCGGTGTTCCAGCGTACGGACGTGAGCCGCGAGGAGGACGTGATGGCGCTGGCTGCGATGGTCAAGGCGCGCTTTGGTCATGCCGACATCCTCGTCAACAACGCGGCGCTATTCGCCGAATTGCCAAAGGTCGACTTCCGCGAAATCCCGGTCGAGACGTTCGACCGCGTGATGGGCGTCAATGTGCGAGGGCCGTTTCTGATGGCCAAGCACATCGCACCGCTGATGGTGGGGCGCGGGCGCGGAAAGATCATCAACATCGCGTCGGGCACCGCTTACAAGGGGCAGCGGCATTTGGCGGCTTATGTCACGTCGAAGGCGGCGATCGTGGGTATGACCAAGGCGCTGGCGCGCGATCTGGGGGCGGAGAAGATCAACGTCAATTCGATCGCGCCGGGCTTCACCGAGAGCGCGTCGGTACACGACAACCCGCACCAGAAGGCGAACACCGATGCGACGGTGAAAAGCCGCGCGTTGCAGCGGACGCAGGTGCCGGAGGATCTTGTCGGCGCGCTGGTGTTCCTCGCTTCGCCCGCGAGCGATTTCGTCACGGGGCAAACGATCGCGGTGGACGGCGGCTCGATCATGCTGTGATCTGGCGTTGAAATTTGACCACGCCGCCAAATGAGTTGGCACACCTGGAGGACACGCATGCGTATTGGAACGGCCGAGCCGAACAGCACATTCCTCACTCAGGGGCAGGCGCTGGCCCGCGTGCTGGAGCGACAGGGCGTCAAAGGGCCGTTCGAGGTGCTGGTCAGCCCGGCCGCGAGCATTGACAACGCCAACCGGCTCGACCGCGGCGAGATCGATCTTGGCTTCATGGCCGCCAACTGGATCGGGCGCGCCAAGCGCGGGGAAAAGCCGTTCACGCACCCGATCGACTTGCGGCTCGTGGCACCTATGAACCTTGGGCCGTTGTTTTTCATCGCGCGTGCCGACAGCGGCATCGCAACGTTCGACGATCTCAAGGGCAAGCGCGTTTCGGTTGGCCCCCTGGGCAGCGGCATGACGCAGCATGCGCACACCATGCTTGGCGCGATGGGACATACGATCGACTGGATCAAGCCTGCATTTCTATCGTTCGCAGATGGGGCCAAGGCGCTGGCTGCAGGCGAGATCGATGCGCAACTCCAGTGTCCGATACCCAACCAGGTGATGACGGCGCTCGATGCCGACGTTCCCTTGCGCATTCTGCGGTACTCCGATGCGCAACTGGCTGACATGCTGGCCAAGGTCTCGTTCTATCGTCGCGCGGTGATGCGCAAGGGTGCGTTGCGCGCGCTTGGCGAGGATGCGCCGCAGCCCGGCGTGTTGAACGTGCTGGTTTGCCATGCGCGGGCGGAACGTGACTTGCTCGCCCAGGTGGCGCTCGCGATTGCGAAAGGCGCGAAAGAGCTGGGCCAGGAGAACGCGCTGTTCGATGGGCTCGATGACCTGATGCAGCCCTACAGGCAAGGGGCGGCCCCTGCCCAGATCGATGGGGTGCCGCTGCATGACGGGGCGCATCAAGGATATGTCGCGGCGAGCTGACCGACGCCCACTCCCCAGCTTCGTTCACGCGCAATTCACGTAGAGTTCAGTATGCGCGTCGGGCACGATCCGGCAATGTCCACCCGGCGTCCAAGGGGAGCGGTTGATGGCAGGCACGGTGCGCGTTGTTCCGATGAACGGCGCGGTTTTGATTTTCGGTGGTCCCTACGGCAACGTGGAAGCCACGCGCGCGGTCCTGGAAGCGGCCCGGCGTCTGGACATCCCCGCCGAGCGCATCGTCTGCACGGGCGATCTCGTGGCCTACTGCGCGTACCCGGTTGCGACGATCGACCTCGTGCTTGCCAGCGGCATCCACGTCGTGATGGGCAACTGCGACGAGCAACTCGGCCAGAGCGCCGACAATTGCGGCTGCGGTTTTCCCGAAGGTAGCGCGTGCGAACGGCTGTCGGCCGCGTGGTACGCTTATGCCGACGCGCACGTCACACAGCAGCAGCGCACGTGGCTTGCGAGCCTACCGCGCCGCCTCGACATCGAGATCGGTGGGCAACGGCTGGCGGTCGTTCATGGCGCCGTGAACGAAATCAGCCGGTTCATTTTTGCGTCCACGCCAGCGCTCGCCAAGAAGCGCGAACTCGATCTTGCCGCCTGCGACGGCATTGTCGCGGGCCACTGCGGTTTGCCGTTCACCGAGGTCGTCGACGGTCGCTTGTGGCACAACGCCGGCGTGATCGGGATGCCCGCGCACGATGGCACCCCGCGCGTCTGGTATAGCGTCTTGAAGCCGGTCGATGGCGGCATCGAGATCAGCCACCACGCGCTCGACTACGATCATGCGAGTGCCGCGGCCGCGATGCGCAAAGCGCGGCTGCCCGCCGAATACGAGCGCGCGTTGGCAAGCGGGGTGTGGCCGAGCTGCGATGTGCTGCCGTTGAAGGAGATCTACGCCGCCGGCATCGCGCTCGAAGCGGGCAGTGCCGTCTGGAAGCCCGATCAGGCCGAACGCGCCAAACGCCGAGGCACTGCCATCGTCAGCCGCCAGCTTTGGCCATCCGACGGCCGCGATAAGCGCAAGGCGCTGGCGGTCGAGAAGTTCAAGGATCCCATCACGACCGCGAAGGGCGAACGCCGCGCCGACGTGCCGCTGCGCACACTGGAAACGCTGTGGTTCAACACCGGCACGCTGTGCAATATCACCTGCCGCAATTGCTATATCGAATCGAGCCCGAAGAACGATCGCCTCGTCTACATTACGCTCGGAGATGTGCGCCCCTATCTCGACGAGATCGAGCGCGACGGCCTGGGCACCTCTGAGATTGCGTTCACGGGCGGCGAGCCGTTCATGAACCCGGATATGTTTCCGATCCTGGAGGAATGCCTGGCGCGCGGATTCAAGGTGCTGGTGCTGACCAACGCCATGAAACCAATGCAGCGGCACAAGAAGAAGCTGCTCGAACTCAAGCAACGTAGCGGCGGCGAGCGCCTGACGCTGCGCATCTCACTCGACCACTTCTCGGCCGACCGGCACGAGGAGGAGCGCGGGATCGATACGTTCGCACCTGCCATCGAGGGGCTGCGTTGGCTGTCTGAGAGTGGGTTCAACATCGCGGTTGCCGGCCGCACGATGTGGGGCGAGGCGGAGGCCAATGCGCGCGTGGGATATGCGCGGCTGTTTGCGTCGGAAAACATCAAAATCGACGCGCGCAATCAGGCCGCGCTCGTGCTGTTCCCGGAAATGGACGAGCACCTCGACGTGCCGGAGATCACCACGACCTGCTGGGACATTCTCGGTAAGACGCCCGACGACATGATGTGCTCGACGTCGCGCATGGTGGTGAAGCGCAAGGACGCGGACAAGCCGGTGGTGCTGTCATGCACGCTGCTTGCCTACGAGGCGCAATTCGAAATGGGGCAAACGCTGAAGGAAGCAAGCCGCGCGGTGCCGCTGAACCACGCGCACTGCGCCAAGTTCTGTGTGCTGGGCGGGGCCTCGTGCGCGCCGCCGGCGGGGGACGTGGCAGCGCCGGTGCAGGTGCGGCAGGATGCCGAACTTTTCATTACGAACGTCACCTCGTAGGGCGGAATAGCGTCCAAGCGAAGCTTGGCTCCGCCAAGACGCGTATTCCGCCGTTGCAACGTTGCCGGCGGAATACGGCCAAGGGGCCTATTCCGCCCTACGAAGTGGGTCCACGAAAATCGCTGCCGCGTCGCGTGGGGCGAGCGTTCCGGCCAGGACGGCATCGGCGAGCGCTTCCAGCTCCGTCACTCCGCCGGCCTTGACTCGTTCTGCCACCAAATCTGCCGCCGCCCTGGCGATGAGATAACGCGCGCGCCGGAGACGCCGCACTTGCGCGCCCGCCGCCATGCGTATCGTGCCGATCTCGGCCAGTTTGGCGGCCAGCTCCGCGAGGCCTTCGCCTGAAGTCGCCGTGGTCTTCAGGATTGGCACGCCGCTCATGCCGCCCGAACGCATGCCGAGCGTGGCGCTGAGTTGCGTGCGCGTGATATCCGCGCCCGGCAGGTCGCCCTTGTTGACGACGAGGACGTCGGCGATTTCCAAGTGGCCGGATTTCATGGCCTGGATGTCGTCGCCCAGGCCAGGGGCTACGATCACCACGCGAACGTCCGCGACTTCGGCGACGTCGATTTCGCTCTGGCCGGTGCCGACGGTCTCCAGCAGCACGATGTCGAAGCCGGCGCCGTCCAACGCGTCGATGATCCGCACCGCCGCGGGCGAGAGGCCACCGAGGGAGCCGCGCGAGGCGAGAGCACGCACGAACACTTCGTCGTCCTCGGCGGCGGCCGTCATGCGCACGCGGTCGCCGAGAATCGAACCGCCAGTAACGGGGCTCGACGGATCGACCGCGACCACGGCGACGCTGTACCCTTGTTGCCGAAGCACGCGGATATAAGCGTTAACGAGGGTTGACTTACCCGCGCCGGGAGGTCCGGTAAAGCCGATGACAAGGGCGCGACCGAGCCTGGGGCCGAGTGCGGCGATCAGGTCCAGCGCGCCGGGTTTCAGGGTTTCGAGCAGCGTGCAGGCCTGGGCGATCGACCGCCGGTCGCGGGCCTGGAGGCCGGCGAGCATCTTGGGAATATCGGGTGGGCCGCGGGAACCGCTCATGCGAGCGACTCTAAGCCGGAAAAGGCCTGGTGTCAGTAGCTTTTGGACTTGTCTGGTTTTGATAGCACACGACTTGGCCGCTTCGGCGGGTTCGGATGATCATCGGCGGAAGCAGGGGACGCCGATGATGTCGAGAGAGGCGCGAGCCGTCAGGCGGCGCACCTCTTG
>CAMDPA010000309.1 GCA_945903565.1 Devosia equisanguinis
CCGGCGGAAGCCGCTGCTCGCGTCATCCGTCTCGTCCGGCTTGCTTTCAAGCTTACGCTCAAGCGTATGGTCAAATCGATCGCTCATGGGATGGCATTAAGCCACCACCCGAGCCCGCCCGAAACGTGGGGGCCGGACACCGCTTACGACGGCTCGGCTGCCGCTGCCCTTCAACCAGCGCTCAAACTCATCATAGTGGATGCTGAATGAATCGTTCGAGGCCGTAGGTCGCGGTGATGTGGGCGCTGGCTGAGACGTGGGTTGCGGCTTTGCTTCCGGCGTTCCCGTTGGAACTGGGACCGGCACTGGATCGGCCTCAACAGCGCCGGGATCATCAAGTACGCCGTCGTATTCGGCGAAAACGCCCTTGATGTGCTTGTACCATTTCTGGCGATCGTCCATGCCGACGACAGCGCTGATCTTCGCGGCGCTTCCCACGTTGATCACGGCGCACGCGCCGGAGAAATTACCGGCTTCGCACAGTTCGTTGCAGCGCCCGGACGCCCACTCCGCCGCCGACATCACCAGCAGCGCGTCGGCATCGTCGGTGCTCGGTGGTGGGTCCTTGGAGAAGTCGATCCCAACCAGCTTGCCGTATTTGATGAAGCTATCACGGCCCGTGGTCTGGAGGTATCCAGCGCCTCGGAAATTGTAGCCGTCATCGGTGCCGGGGCGGTTGCCCATGCGGCCGTTGTAGACGATGGAAGCGAGCGCCTTTTCGTTGCCGCACAGCCTCAGCAGCTCCGCATCGCTCTTGCTGCCGAACCGGCTCGGCCAGACTTGCCGCAGGCGCGCGGGCGTCTTGTAGTTCAGGGACTCCCGCAGAATGATCAGGCCCCCCGTCTCGTGCATGCAGTTGGCGAGAAAGCCAGACAGCGCCTCTTCGCTATCGGTGATCTTGTAGCGCGTGAGAGTCTGCCATCCCGCCTCGCTGGACAGCGATTTGACGTAGCTCGCGTGGGCGCGGGGAGCCAATTCCTTGACCAACTCTGGCGTCAGCATGGGCGGTTCCTCTAACTGCGGAAGAATAGCGACTACCGCAGGATGCTGATTGGACCCGCCTGCGTCAATGCGTATTGCTCATGCCGTCAGCCCGGCTTGAACCCGGTTGAGGCAATCAGCGGCCCCAGGCGGCTCATCTCTGCGTCGACGAACTTCTGGGCTTCTGCCGGCGTATCGTTAACCGGCTCGAAGCCGGCATCGATCAGCTTTTGCTGGAACACCTTACTCGCAAGCGCCTTCTTGTTGGCCGCCGCCAACTTGTCGATGACAGCCTGCGGCGTTCCGGTCGGCACGAACAGCCCCGTGAAAAGTTGCGCGATGAGCTGTGGGATCGTATCGGCCGCCGCCGGCACGTCGGGCAGCACCCCGATGCGCTTTGGCGTGCAAACCGCGATGATGCGGATCTTGTCGGCCCGGTGCAGCTCCAGGCCCTGGCTCGTGATGTTGAGCAGCATGATGGGAATATGGCCCGCGACGAGGTCCGCAATCCCGGGCCCCGCGCCACGATAGGGTACGTGGGCCAGACTTGGCAGCGCAGCGAACTGCTTGAAGATCTCGCCCGTCAGATGGGTAAGCGTTCCCGTCCCCGGCGAACCATACGACGCCTTCGCTGGGTTCGCCTTGATGAACGCGATCAACTCCGGCAGCGCCTTCACGGGCACACTCGGGTGCACAGCGAACGCAACCGCGGAATTGGCAATCACGCTGACCGTCTTGAACGCCTTGACCGGATCATACGGCGGCTTGGCCATCACCATCGGGTTGACAACCTGCGTGCTCGTATTCCCAAGCAGCAGCGTGTAGCCGTCCGGCGTGCTGCGCGCCACGCTGCCTGCGCCGGTGATGCCGCCCGCGCCGCCCTGGTTCTCGATCACGAAGGTGCCGAGTTCCTTCATTTCCTCGATCCACAGCCGCGCGATCACATCGACCACACCGCCGGGGGCGAACGGCACGACCAGCTTGATCGGCCGGCTGGGATAGGCATCCTGCGCGAATGCAGTTTGTGAGAATACGGGCAGCGGCAGCGCGGCGGACGCGCCCAGAGCGATCAGTTGGCGCCTGTTCATGATACATCCCCCAAAGTTGCCGGCTTCGCTTGCGTGGCCCAAACCAGTGCCCACATAGCACAATCCGAGCACTTATGGCTGGGCTTGCACTCTGGCAAGATCGGACTTTCGCTGTAGAAGCGACGGTCCCGTAGGGGCAGGCAAAGCGCGACCCAGTGATGCCTGCAATGCTGGGCCGCGCGAAGTGCTTGACCCAGCCTACGAGGATGCGTTTGAGTTCGAACCGGATCACGCCATGTCAACCACCACTCCAGCCGCGCTGCCACCGCGGCAACTGCCGCACGGCAATGAGGTGTTCCTCGACCACATCGGCCA
Source organism: Devosia equisanguinis (assembly GCA_945903565.1). GTDB lineage: Bacteria > Pseudomonadota > Alphaproteobacteria > Rhizobiales > Hyphomicrobiaceae > CAMDPA01. The sequence goes on from CAMDPA010000309.1 coordinate 2,385, forward strand.
TTTCGTTGCCGATCCGCAGGCCGCGACCGCCGCTCTGGTCCGGGCGGGTTTCGCACCGGCGCCAATATCCGTGCAAGTCACCCCTGAACCGGGCGGTGGACCACCCAAACTTACCGGCACCGGCAACGTCTGCGCCATGCTGCGCGCCGGCTATGTCGAGGTGCTCTTCAAGACCGCCGATACACCGCTCGGCCAAGAATTCGAGGCGGCGCGCCAACGCTATGGCGGCTTGCACCTCGTCGCCTTCGCGGTAGCGGATGCCGCCGCTCATCACGTCCGCCTAGGCAATGCTGGATTTGCCATGCAGGCGCTCGTCAAGATGCAGCGGCCCGTCGAAACGGCAAACGGGCCGGGCACCGCAGCATTCGACGTCGTGCGGGTGAAGCCCGGCGCGATGCCTGAGGGCCGTGTGCAAATGTTGTTGCATCGCTCCGAGGATACAGTCTGGCAGCCGCGCTGGCTCGATCATCCCAACGGCGCGACGGGCTTGCGCGCGCTTACCATCGTCGTTGCAGATGTAGAGGAAGCCGCTGCGCGCTATGCTCGTTTCACAGGCCGCATCGGAACCCCCATCGACGGCGGCGTCCGGATTGATCTCGATCGCGGCCAGATCGAATTGATCAGCGTCTCCCGCTGGCGCCAGCGCTGGCCCAACCTGGCTGTACCCGCGCTGCCATTCATGGGGGAATGCACTCTCGACGTCGCGTCGCTGGCGACGGCGGAACGCGTGTGGCGCGCCGCTGGAATGGACCTAGTACCGTCAGATAACGGCCTCTCCGCGCTGTTTCCCGAAGCCCTGGGTGTTGGTGTATGGACGTTCGTTGCGCCATGACTCCCCCCGAGCCTCGGCGCAGGACTACCCTTCAGAGATTTTTGGAGCAGTTGCCTCACGGCACTGGAGAAAGCCAACCATGCGAACACTGCTCAAAATGACTGCCTTGCTGTCCATTGCCGTTTTCGCGGCTGTTGCAGTTGCGCATTTGCGCCCCAAGGTGCCTCGTTCGGCACTGGCCATCGCCGCCGACGAAGCACAACGCTGCGAGGCACCGAATTTACCGGTCTACCCCAAAGGCACCTACCAGCGACGGGTGGCAGCCAACGACTACCTCAGTTTCGCCGTCGCGAGCATGAATGTATATTCCGACGGCGCGCCCAAAGGAGTAACCCTCGACAAGCACAGCCCCGAATGGCGGGAAGTGGGCGTCTGGGACAAAGCGGGTCTGGCGTTCAGGGTCTACCATCGCGATGATACCGATCGCCTGACCGTCCTAACGGTGTTGCGCGGCACCGAGAACCAGGATGCTTCCGATTGGCTCGCCAACGCCTCATGGTTGGTGGCATGGCTTCCCATCGAGACGCAATATGACGAAGCCAGGCTGGTTTTCCAGGCAACGCGCAAACAGGCATACGAAGCGGCCAAGGGGCGCAAGGTCGGCTTCATTACTGCTGGCCATTCGCTCGGTGGCGGTCTCGCCAGGCACCTCGCCCTCGCCTACCCCTGCGTTTCCGCGGCGATCTTCAACTCGTCGATGGTCGAGCAACGCTACCGGCTGGCCGAGCCTTACTCCAACGCCATGATCGTACATACCTTCGAGGACCTCGACGAACTCACCCGCGTTCAGCGGCTGTTCTTCACGGATCGGGAAACCCAGACCTACAAGCATTACCGGCAGGATGCCGTGAACGACCGCGCGGAATTCCAACACACGATGACGGGCCTAGCCGTCGGCATGGCGCGCCAGGTCCTCCGCTGCCAAGAGAAGCGCGCCGAATGCCCCGTCCCCTCCAGCGACACACGCGCGCGCCGCCTCTACTGCCAAAGCTGGGGTACCAATAGTCCCCTCTGCAAGGGAAACTGACCGCGAGCCACTGATCGGCGAACCGTCGACATAGCTCACTTCCGCTGCTGGTTCATCGCATCGTCGATAGCCTTGTGCCGTGGCGCAAGAGCCAGCCACGCGATCAGTGTCAGAAGCGCCGCCAACGCGAACGTCGAGCGAATACCGATGTACTCGGCGAGTACCCCGATCGTCAGCGCGCCGACCGCGGGCAGGCCGCGGAAGATCATCGCGTAGAGGATCATCACCCTGCCTCGCATGTTGTCGTCCACGGCGATCTGCGTCATCGCCTGGATGCCGACACCCATCAGCGTCAGCGCAAACCCCCACACGATCGCGAACGGAATGCTCGCTGCAATCCGATTAGTTGCGACGAAACCGAACGTCGTCACCGCCAGCGCGCAGGTGGCGATGATCGATAGAGTGGCAAGGCCCCGCACATGCCCGCGGGTGGCGAGATACAAACCCGCCCCCAATGAGCCGACACCCATGCTGGAGGTGAGCCAGGCAAGCCCCGGAGCCCCGGCATCGAATACGCCACCCGCAAAGCCCGGCAGCAATTCCTGCAGTGGCCGCGCGACCAGGGAGGCGACTGCAAGCATGCCGAACAACGGCCAGATCCCCCGGTGACCGCGCGTATAAGCGAACCCCTCGGCGATTTCCGTGAGCATGCCAGCCTTGGGCTTCAGCACGGGCGGCGGCGTCACCAGGTCCATGCGCGCCACCATGACGTAGAACGCAAGGCATCCCGCGACATGGATCAGAAACGTGCTGGCCACGCCGAGCAGGGGGATCGCAATTGCAGCCAGCATCGGCCCGATGAACCGCGACCCGTGGAACAGCGTCGAATCGAAAGTGATCGCGCTGGGGTATTCGGTGCGGGGCACCGCCGCGGGAATGATCATCTGCCGCGCGGCGGTGTAGTAGGGCTGGATCAATCCCGAGAGGAGCGACAGCGCCAGCAGAATACCGATCGTCATGCTGCCACTCACCGTAATGACGGCGAGCGCGACGGCCTGGGCGATCATCGCGATCTGCGACCAGCGCATCTGTTGTAGCGGGTCCGAGCGATCCGCTTGGGCACCGGCGAACGGACCCAGCACCACCAGCGGCGCCAGATCGGCGGCGGCGATCGCCCCCACCCAGGCGTGTGAATGGGACAGCTCCCAGGCCAGCCAGCCAACGCCAACCCGCTGCATCCAGCTCGTCACGTAGTAGGGCGCAAGGCCCGACATGAAGCGCGCGTAGTTGCGGTGCTGCCAAACACGAACCGCTGGGCTATCGCGGTAGGCCGATCGCGTGAAGGACAACGGGAGCATCGGGGTCTGCTTCGTGTGGCCTTGCGGCCCGTGCGGAATTTCGTTTCAACCTCTGCCCGAAGCGGCGCAAGTTCAAGGCGAACCGGTGCTTGGGTTAAGAGCGGATGGCGCAGGTGATGCCTAACACGTCCGCTACAACAGATTTCGCTGGGTTACGACAAGACGCTTTCTCGTTTTGGTGAGTATTGGTGCAAAGGAGAGTGCTGGCATGAGCGGGTTCAAGGGACGTACGGCGCTGGTCACCGGCGCGGCTAATCCGGGCGGTATGGGGCGCAGTCACGTCCTGCTATTGGCCGAGCGTGGCGCCAACGTCATCGCCGCCGACATCGACCGTGCCGGCGCTGAGGCGACTGTGGCCGCCGCCACCAAGCTCGGCGTCAAGGCGTACGCGCTGGTCGCCGACATCCGCGACCTCCAAGCTTTCAAGCGCGCGCTGGGCGAAGCAGCGGCAGCCGTTGGACCCGTCGACATCCTCGTCAACAATGCCGGCGTCGGGGGCGAGCGGTTGGCGTTCGACGCGATCGACGAGGCCGCTTTCGATCGCATGTTCGAGGTCAACGTGCGCGGCGGGTTTTTCTTGAGTCAGGCCGTGGCCGTCTCGATGAAGCAGCGCGGTTGGGGCCGCATCATCAACATATCCTCGCAGTTTGGCATCGCCGGCGCCTCGAACGCCTCGCACTACGCCGGCGCCAAGGCAGCCCTGATCGGATTCACCAAGACCTGGGCGCGCGAGCTCGCACCCTACAACATCACGGTCAACGCCGTGGCGCCCGGCTACATCGATACGCCCATGACCGCGCGCACGGTGGCCGATCCTGCCCGTCTCATGGCCCGCCTGACCACTGTACCCGCCGCCCGCAAGGGGGAGCCGATCGATATCTCGTATGCGGTCGCCTGGCTCGCCAGCGACGAAGCGAGCTTCGTGACAGGTCAGGTGATTTCGCCTAACGGGGGCGAGACGATTTGAAGGGGGCGGCGTAGGGTGCAATAGCCCGCTTTGGGCGTATTGCACCGGCGACGTTGCAACGGTGCAATACGC
>CAMDPA010000310.1 GCA_945903565.1 Devosia equisanguinis
ATCCGCGGCAGCGATGTCGCGCACAATCCCGTGACGCTCGCGTTCGCAATCGTGCCGGTCAAGGGGAAGGCCGAGTTGTACATCGACGCGCGCAAGATCAACGAAGAGGCTGCCGCGCACCTGGCCGCCGTCGCCCGCGTTCATCCGCCCAAGGACTTGCTCGCGCGCCTCAAGGCGCTGCGAACCGCCAAGAAAAAAGTGCGGCTCGATTCCGACACCGCCGCGTTCTCCATCGCCCGCGCGCTGGGCAAGGCGAGCATCGTGCGAGGACGCGATCTGTGCATCGAGCCCAAGGCGCGCAAATGCCCCGCCGAGGTCAAGGGCGCGCGCGCGGCTCACCTGCGCGACGGGGCGGCCGTGTTGCGGTTCCTTGCCTGGCTCGACGCGACAGCCCCGGCACGACGCATCGACGAAATCGAGGCCGTGCGCCAGCTCGAGGAATTCAGGCGTACATCGCCGCTGCTGCGCGACATCTCGTTCGATACGATTTCAGGCAGCGGCCCCAACGGCGCGATCGTCCATTACCGTGTAAGCGAGGCGACGAACCGCAAACTCGGCATCGGTGAATTGTTCCTGATCGACTCCGGCGCGCAGTATGCGGACGGCACCACCGACATCACCCGCACCGTCGCCATCGGCACGCCCAGCGCGGAGATGCGCGCGCGCTATACGGCCGTCCTCAAGGGGCACATCGCGATTTCGACCGCGCGGTTTCCAGCGGGCACGCGCGGCATCGACCTCGATCCACTGGCCCGTCATGCACTGTGGTCGATGGGCCTCGACTACGATCACGGCACCGGCCACGGCGTCGGAAGCTATCTGTCGGTGCACGAAGGACCGGCATCAATTTCCAAGCGGGGCATCGTCGCGCTTGAACCCGGCATGATCCTGTCGAACGAGCCCGGCTACTACAAAACAGGCGCCTACGGCATTCGCATCGAGAACCTCGTGCTGGTCGAGGCCGGCAAGGTTCCCGCCGGCGGTGAACGCTCGATGCTGAGCTTCGAAACACTGACACTGGCGCCCTACGACCGGCGCTTGATCGCGGTGAGCGATCTCTCGGCAGCCGAGCGCGCGTGGATCGATGCCTATCACGCCCGCGTCGCCACCGAAATCGGACCACAATTAGAGACGGCCGCCGAACGCGCGTGGTTGAAGGCGGCAACGGCCGCGCTGTAGTCCGCCAAGAACTCAGGGAAGAAATCGTAGAGGGAACGCATGCCGGCATCGCGCGGGTACGACTACATCATCGTGGGAGCGGGTTCAGCCGGCTGCACGCTCGCTTATCGCCTCACGGAAGACCCCGGCATCAGCGTCCTCCTGCTCGAAGCCGGTGGTTGGGACCGCGACCCCTGGATTCACATTCCCTTGGGATGGGGCCGCATTCTGCAAGGCCGCCTGCACGACTGGATGTATTTCGCCGAGCCGTCGCCGACGATGGACAACCGCCGCATCGAGTGCGCGCGTGGCAAGGTCGTCGGCGGTTCGTCGTCGATCAACGCGATGGCCTACTACCACGGCCATCCCGCCGACTACGACCGGTGGGCGAGCTTCGGTCTGCCGGAATGGTCGTTCCGCCACGTGCTGCCCTACTTCAAACGCTCGGAAAACTGGGCGGGGGGCGAGACCGCCTATCGCGGCGTGGGCGGCCCACTCGAGACGCAATACTCGAGTTTCCAGGACCCCATGATCGATGCTTTCCTGGCAGCCGCCAAGACCAAGGGGTACGGCTGGACGGACGACTACAACGGCCACGATACCGACGGCTTCGCGCGCATCCAGACGACCATGGTCAACGGTCGCCGCGGCAGCACGGCAACAACCTATTTGAAGGCTGCACGCAGGCGCCCCAACCTGACCGTCGAGACCGGCGCACTCGCCACCGGCATTGCGCTTGGCGGCAATCGCGCTCAGGGCATCGCCTACGTGCAGGGCGGCGGAACCCATGCAGCACATGCCGAACGCGAGGTGATCCTCGCGGGTGGATCAATCAACTCCCCGCAGCTCCTGATGCTATCGGGCATCGGCGATCCCGATGCGCTGGCAAAGCACGGCATTGCCACGCGCGTTGCGCTCAAGGGTGTCGGGCAAAACCTCTACGATCACACGTCCGCGGCGATCAACTACCGCCGCATCGGACCGTCGAGCCCGTTCCGCGAGGCGATGCGACTCGACCGCGCCGGTTTGGCGGTCACGAAGGCGTACCTGCTCGGCAAGGGCTTCGCCACCGACCTGCCGTTCGGCATCACCGGTTTTGTCAAGACGCGGCCGCAGGAGCCCATCCCGGATCTGCAGATGCTGTTCTGGATGGGCGCGACGCAAGCAGCCAAGCCTTACTTGCCGCCTTTCACAAAAGCGTTCGACGATGCCTTCAACGTGCGAGTGATGCCGATGCGCCCGACAAGTAAGGGCCATCTCGCGCTCGCATCCGCCGATCCCGCCGCGCCGATCCTGATCCATCAAGGGTTCCTCGAAAGCGAGGAGGAACGGCGCGTGATGCGAGCCGGCCTGCGCATGGCGCGCGATCTCGTCGCCCAAAGCCCGATGGCGAAGTACGCGGGCTCGGAGACCGCGCCGGGCGCTGCGAAGGTGACCGACGCCGATCTCGACGCCCACGTGCGCAAAACGATGATCACGGTGCATCACCCCGTCGGCACCGCCAAGATGGGCCCCAACGCCGACCCGATGGCTGTCGTTGACGGCCAACTACGCGTTCATGGTCTCGAAGGACTTCGCGTCGTCGATGCCTCGATCCTGCCGGACCTGATCGGCGGCGCCACCAACGCACCAGTCATCATGATCGCGGAAAAGGCGGCCGATATGATCCTGGGACGCACGCCCCTTTCGCCCGCCAACCTATGATGATTGAATGGCACGCCGACGCTTCGATGCATCGGGCAGGAGATCACACATGATGATGCAGGCAACACCGCTGGCCGCTTTCGGCTTCTTTCTCTTCGCCACGTGCAATGCGGCGTTCGCGCAGTCGTGGCCGACAAAGTCCGTCAAGGTAATCGTGCCGAACACCGCCGGCAGCGGCGTAGACATCGTCGGGCGCGCCGTGGCGCAACGCTTTCAAGAGGCCTTCGGGCAGCCCTTCGTCGTCGAGAACAGGCCGGGCGCTGGCACCACCACGGGCATCGCTGCGGCAGCAAGCTCGTCACCCGATGGCTACACCATCTTGTTCGCCACCGCCGCCATGACCACGACTCCGGTCACAATGGCGCGCTTGTCCTACGACGTCGGCCGCGACCTTGCCGGCATCGCGCCGATCGTCAACACGCCGCTGATCTTAGTAACGCCGGCCGGCCGTTACCGGGATGTCGGTGACTTCGTCACCAAGGCGAAGGCCGCTCCCGGCGCGTTCAACTACGCCGTGATCGGCTACGGCGCCGCGGCCCATTTCGCGTCGGAGCGTTTCGCCATGGCCGCCGGCTACAAGGCCCAGATGGTGTCCTTCCGTGGCACCAACGAGGCGCTGACCGAGATCCTCGCCGGCCGCATGGAGTTCTTCTTCACACCCGCCACCGCCGCCCAAGAGCTGATCCGGGACAAGCAGGTCGATGCGCTCGCCGCGACGAGCCGCAAGCGCCTCTCCGACATGCCCGCCGTGCCAACTACAGAGGAGGCCGGCTACAAGGACAGCGACTTCGACTTCTGGGTCGGACTTCTGGTGCCACGCCAGACACCGCGGCCGATCATCGAGACGCTGCACGCGCAGACCATGAAGATCATGCAGCTCAAGGAATTCCGCGAGCAGATGGCCAAGACCGGCGGCGAGGTGATGGATGCCCTGACGCCAGCCCAATTCGACGACTTCGTGAAGAACGAGATCGAACGCAACCGGGCGATCGCAAAGGCGGCCGGAATAGAAGCAAAGTAGATCGAGGCGAAAGCCGATCCTACGCCGCCAAGCCGCGCCGTAGCTTGGTCTGGCCTTTGCGCGTGTAAAACATGTGGCCGTAGATGTCGCCCTTAAGGTCGGCGCGGTAATCCTTGTAGTCGAGGATCGGATCCCACGGGCACTCCTCGTCGCGGATCGCCTCGAACCCGGCCTTCGCCAGCGTCGCTTGCATAGCGATGCGATTGCGGCGGTTCTGGAACTCGCCCAACACCATCGAGACGCCGGCCAAGTCGAGCGAGCCCAGGACTTCCGCCTCGCCGCCCTCGATATCGAGCTTGACGAGATCGGCCTTGGGCAGCTTGGTGGGCGACACCACGTCGACCTCGAACGTCGGCCGCACCACGCCTGCGCGGAAGGTGTCGCTGGCATAGGAGACGAGGCCGGCCTCGCCATCGCCCGCGAAGCGGCTGAAGAACGCGGCCTTCTTGGCGTCGCCGGTAAATACCGCCGCGTTCACGCAATGCACGTTGGAATGGCCGGCCATGTTGCGCGACAGGTACGCGAACGTACCGGGATTGGGCTCGTAACAGTGGATCGTGCTGCCCGGCCAGCGCAGGCTTGCCCACAGCGCGAACGAACCGACGTTGGCGCCGATATCGAGGATCGTCAGCCCCGCGCCATCGAAACCGCTTTCGTACTCGCCCGAGAGCACGTAGGTGACGGCGTCCTGCATCGCGTCGGGAAACTCGATGGTAACGGGTATCTTGGCAAGCAGGCTGGCGCGCGGCATCGTGTGGGCTCGACTCTGGATGATGGGGATGGCGTGAAGGCACAGACGGACAGCGTTACCGCCCACGCGGGGCGCGATCAAGGCAATAGCCACTCCTGCAGTACGAAGGCCCGCCGATGAGCGAGGCCGATGTCGTTGTTGTCGGCGCGGGCTCGGCCGGCGCTGTGATGGCTGCCCGCCTTTCGGAGGATCCCGGCCTGAAGGTCGTGTTGATCGAGGCCGGCCGCGATACGCCGCCGGGCGCGGTGCCTGCCGACATCCGCGATACCTTTCCCGCGTCCTACGCCAACCCCGGCTACTTCTGGCCCGGCCAGACTGCAGCGATGCGCGCGGGCGAGCCGCAACGGCCATTCCTGCAACCGCGCGTGATGGGCGGCGGCTCCAGCGTCATGGGGATGCTCGCGTTGCCGGGCCTCGCCGCCGACTACGACCGCTGGGAAGCGATGGGCGCACACGGCTGGGGTTGGGCCGATGTCGCGCCAGCGTTCCGCGCACTCGTCAACGATCTCGACCGCACGTCGCATGAGCGCAATGCCCCCGCGCCTTATCCCGTCCAGCGCCTGCCGCGCGAGGGATGGCCGCAGTATATTCAGCGGTTCGAAGAAGCAACCGCCGCGCACGGCTTCGCTGCCGTTCCCGACATCTATGAAACGCAGGACGACGCGTTCTTCGCGCTGCCGCTGTCGCACGATCACGAGCGGGCCTCGAGCGCACGCTGCTATCTCGGCGACAGCGTTCGTGCCCGCGCCAACCTGCGCATCATCACGGGCGCGAAGGTCGCGGTCGTGTTGCTCGAAGGCACAAGCGCGCGCGGCGTCGTGATCGAACGTGGCGACGCGCACGAGACGATCAACGCGCGGCAGGTCGTTGTTTGCGCCGGCGCCGTCAACAGTCCCGCGCTGCTGTTGCGCTCGGGGATTGGCGCGGCGAACGAACTGAGCCGTATCGGCGTCACGCCACTCGCCGACCGGCCGGGGGTCGGCCGCAACTACCAGAACCACTCGCAATTGCATTTCGCGCTGACGCTGAAGGAACAGTCGCGACTGGCCACAACCCAACGCAACTACGCGATGACCGCCCTGCGCTTTTCCTCGGGTGTCGATGGATGCCCGGCCGGCGACTTGTTCATCTATCAAACCGGGCGCGTCAGCTCGCGCGACTTCGGCACACGCATGGCGCTGGTCGCCGCCGCGCTCTATTCGCCGTTCTCGCGTGGGGTTGTGACGTTGCGGTCGCCCTATTCTGCCGACGCCCCACTCGTCGAGCAACGCCTGTTGTCCGATCCGCGCGATGCCCAGCGCATGGTGATCGCCACGCGCCTCGCCGAGCGGCTGATTTGCGATCCCGGTGTGAAGGACTGCTATCACGAGGCGTATCTGCTCCCGCGCGAGGCGCCGCTACGGCTGATCAACGGCACCGGAGCCATCGGCACGATCAAGGCGATCGGCGCATCGGCCGTGCTTCGCGCGCCGTCCGCTATGCGTCGCGCCGTGATGACGCGCGCGATCCGCCCCGGCCGCCTCGTCGCCGATGCCAGCGGCCATCGCCCCTTGCTCGACGACGAGATCGTGGCCGCATCCGGCACGATGTTCCATCCCAGCGGCACCTGCCGGATGGGTGCGGCGGACGATACGAGCGCCGTGGTCGATCCCGAATGCCGCGTGCATGGCGTCGATGGTTTGCGCGTGGTCGATGCGTCGGTGATGCCCTGCCTGCCCGCCGCCAACACCAACCTGCCGACGATCATGATCGCCGAACGCGCCGCCGACATGATGCGACGACGGTTGCGTTCAACCTAAAAACGGCAGGTGAAACGGTCCGTTGCAAGACGAGGGACGCTGTCCCTCGACCCTGCCAAAGGGCTAGCCCTTTGGAAACCCACTCCATTAAGGAGCGGGTCCAGGACCGCGGTCCTGGTCAGGGAGCAC
>CAMDPA010000311.1 GCA_945903565.1 Devosia equisanguinis
GCTGCGCAAGGGCGCGGCCCGCACCGTGAAGGCGCTGATGAAGCTGATCGGCCGCCTCATCAAGACGTTTGCACCCGACGAGTGCGCGAACTACTTTCGCCACGCCGGATACGGGTAGCGACCCAGATCAGGTGGAAAATGCTCTAGCAACGCGCCCAAACAAGCCAGACCACAGCCAGCCTACGGGAAGAATCGCTCCGCATGACCGCTGCCTCGTTCGACGTTGCCGCCACCAACACGACCCTTTTCGCAGCCTTCCTGGCAGCCGCGGACGCACACGGCGCCGGCAAGTTAATCCTGGAGGACGCCGAGCGCAGTCCGCTCACCTACAAGCGGTTGATCCTCGGCAGCCTCGTGCTCGGGGCGAAGCTTGCAGCCGTCTCGCGCCGCGCCGAAACGGTTGGCGTGCTGCTGCCCAACGTCAACGCCATGGTGGTGACGCTGCTCGGCCTCAACGCGTTCGGTCGCGTTGCCGCGCTGCTCAACTTCACGGCCGGCGCGCGCAATCTCGTCTCCGCCGTCACGACCGGCGTGATCGCGAAGGTCGTGACCTCCCGCCGCTTCATCGATCAGGCCAAACTCGACGACGTCGTGGCGGCCATCGCCGCCACCGAGATCGCGCCCGGCAAGCGCGTTGAGATCGTCTACCTCGAGGACATCAGAAAGACGATCGGCACGGCGGACAAACTGCTTGGCGCGTTCCGCGGCTTCTGGCCGGCCGCACTGCACCGCAGCCACGCGCTACGTCCGGATCAACCCGCCGTCGTGCTGTTCACGTCGGGTACCGAGGGCACCCCGAAAGGCGTCGCGCTATCCAACCGCAATCTCGTCGCCAATGCGCAGCAGATCTTCGCGCACGGCACCGATGTGCTGTCGCCGCGCGACACGATGATGAACCCGCTGCCGATGTTTCATTCCTACGGCCTCACCGCCGGTACGCTGATGCCGCTGCTGCATGGCATCAAGGTCGTGCTCTATCCAAGCCCGCTGCATTACAAGCAGGTGCCCAAGCTGGTGCGCGAGACTGCATCGACGCTGATGGTCGCGACTGATACGTTTCTGCAGGGCTATGGCCGCGCGGCCGACCCGGAAGATTTGGTGAGTGTGCGCTACGTCGTGGCCGGCGCCGAGCGCGTGAAGGACGCGACGAGGGCGCTGTGGAACACGTACGGCACGCAGATCCTGGAAGGCTACGGCTGCACGGAATGCTCGCCCGTACTCGCCTGCAACGTGCCGTCGGCAACGCTAGCGGGCAGCGTCGGCCGCTTGCTGCCGGGCATCGAATACCGGCTCGATCCGGTCGAAGGTATCGCCGAGGGCGGCAAGCTGGTGGTCAAAGGCCCCAACGTGATGCTCGGCTACATCATGGCCGATAAGCCCGGCGTGATCGTGCCGCCGCCGGATGGCTGGCACGACACCGGCGACATCGTGACAATTGGCGAAACGGGCGGCACAATGGGCGATAGCGCAGGCTTCGTCACGATCCGCGGCCGGGCCAAGCGCTTCGCCAAGATTGGCGGCGAGATGGTGTCGCTGGCTGCCGTCGAGACGATGGCGGCGGGACTGTGGCCCGACGGCAATCACGTCGTCGTCGCCCTGCCCGATCCGCGCAAGGGCGAGCAGCTCGTGCTGATCACCGACAAGCCCGACGCCGACAAGAACGCACTGCTGCGGCACGCGCAGTCGGCGGGCTTCCCGGAGATGTGGGTGCCCAAGGCGATCCTGGTCGTCGGCGCGATCCCGGTGCTCGGTTCCGGCAAGACCGACTTCCCCGCCGCCATCGAAATGGCGCGCCAGGCGCGGCCGTTGCTCTAACCCTCACCTCTCGTCGTCGTCCTTTTCGTCGCCGGTTTCGTAGTCGCTGGCGATGAAGTAGCGGTCGTGATCCATTTGCGCGATCACGCCGTCGCCGACGAGCTCGATCAGCACGCTGCGTAAGGCGTCGCCGGCAAACGCATCGGGCGTTGATGCAGGCTCGGCCGTCGCAACCGCGGCCGCCTCCGCGGCAGGGCTCGACGCCAACGCCCTCTCGATCTCGCCGAATGAAAGATACGGATCGCTGGTCGACTGCAGCAGCTTGTGCACACGAACCTTGACGCCGGCGCGCACCGCCGCCTCCCGCCGGTCGCCAAGCGCCTCGCCCAGGCGGCTCTCCACCGTTGCAACCCACTGCCGCATGTCCGCCCGCCAGCGCTCGTCGGCAATCGCGGATTTGGCGGCCTCGTCGCGGCGGTCCGCGCTGGTGGAATGCCAATCCCACGCCCATCGCGCGATGCCGAGCGCGGCGGCGAGAATTGCGAGATCACGGACGAAATCGAACAGCGATGCCAGCAAGATCAGGTGCTCCTTAGTTGTATTCCAGAACTGCCATTGAGCGGCGCGGCTCGTCCCGCCCGATGCCGAGACGTGGTTACCCGGCTCCTCACGTATCGAACGCGCGCAGACCGCGCTCCAATCTCTCGTTTTGACACGTATGGTCTTCGATGGCTTACTCGTGGTGACGATGCACGCACAAACGGGGAATGCGCCATGTACCAGCGTAGCTTCATGATCACCGCCGCCACCCGGACCATTGTGGTGCTGACCACGGCGCTACTGCCAGCGGTGGCATGGGCGCACCACCCGATGGGCGGAACCGCGCCGGCAACCTTCATGCAGGGCCTGCTGTCCGGCATCGGTCATCCGATCCTGGGGCCGGACCATCTCGCGTTCATTGTCGGGCTTGGGCTGCTTGCGGGCATAGCCGGGTTCGGGCCACGGTTGCCTGCGCTGTTCGTCGCGGCGATGGCTACAGGGCTCGGGCTGCATATCGCGGGCCTCGATATTCCCCTTGTCGAACTTCTGGTCGCGGGCTCGGTCGTGTTGATCGGGCTGGCGCTCTGGCGGCAAAGAACAGAACGCGGCAACTGGCTCGAAGGCGGGGCTTTCGCGTTGGCCGGGCTGTTCCACGGCTATGTCTTCGCCGAAGCCGTGATCGGGTCCGAAGCAACCCCGATTGCCGCCTACGTCACTGGGCTGGTCGCGACGCAGCTGACGATCGCACTCGCCGCCTACGCACTCGGGCGCACCAGCACCGAGGCCACGGCCCGTTTGACGCCGGCGCTGGTGCGGATTGCCGCCGCTTTGATCCTGATCGTCGGACTGGTGTTCATTGCCAGCGGCAGCGGCTTGATCGCCTGATCTGGCGGTGCTCGATTTCGTTGTAAGCCGATGGTTTCATGGTGCAATGCACAGCGGCCAGTTGTGTCAGCGGCCAGCCGTTGCGGCGGCGGCCCGGTCGTGCTGTGGTGACGCATCAAGGCAGGACCCCATGATACCGACACTCAGATCGAGCACGCTGCTCGACCGCCAGAGCCAGAAGCGTTCCGACGCCGATTACCTCGCCGCACTCGTGCGCGAGTCGGACGCGCGCTTTCTCGTATTGGTCGACCACAAGCCGGTGATCGTCTCCAACGCGGCGCGCGACGTCGCCGGGCTGCGCTGGTTCACGGCAACCGAGCTCGTTAGCGCGGGGCTCGAGCGCCCCGAGCCAATGTTCCTTGGCGTCGAACGCGACAGCGGCGCGGGCCGTTTCGCGCTCGCCTATAGCGAGCATCGCGTCAAGGCATCGCCTCCAGCACTGGCCTTGTTCAGGCCGACCGTCGACCTGCGCACACTGGCGATGCAGGGCATCATGCCCAACGAGGAGCTTTCGCTCGCTGGCCAAGCCAAGGCACTCGCGCACTGGCATGACAGCGCCAACTGCTGCGGGCGTTGCGGCGCGGTCATGCACGTCAAGGACGGTGGCTGGCGGCGCAAATGCTGGGCCTGCGGCACAAGCCTGTTCCCGCGCACCGATCCGGTCGTCATCATGCTGATCGAGCATCCCGACCGCAACAGTTGCCTGCTCGGCCGTTCTGGTCGTTTCGCCGCCAATATGTTCTCCACGCTCGCCGGGTTCATCGAGCCTGGCGAGGACATCGAGGATGCCGTGCGCCGGGAAACGATGGAGGAAGCCGGCGTCGAGGTCGCCGATGTGCGCTTCCATTCGGCCCAGCCCTGGCCGTTTCCGCATTCCCTCATGATCGGATGCATCGGGCAGGCGACGACCACCGAGCTGCTGATCGACACCGAGGAGCTCGAGGACGCTCGCTGGTTCACCCGCGCGGAGGCACGGCAGATCCTCGCCGGCACGCATCCCGACGGCGTGACCGGACCAGGTCGCCAGGCGATCGCGCGCGTTCTCATCACGAGCTTCGTGGAGAATAAGGCGTGATAAAGCGCGGGGCGAACCCGCGGCTCGGCATTTCGCTCAAGATCGGCTCGGTGCTCGGCTTCACGGTGATGGCCGCGTGCGTGAAGGTAAGTGCCGCGACCATGCCGATCGGGCAGGTGTGCTTCTTCCGCGCGTTCTTTGCGCTCGTTACGCTGGTGGCATTCCTCGCCTGGCGCGGCGAGTTCCCCGCCGCAATCTACACCGCCAATCCCTGGGGCCATCTCTGGCGCGGCCTGCTCGGGTTCTCGGCGATGCTGCTCAACTTCCTGGCCATCTCCTACCTGCCACTCTCCGACGCCATCGCGATCGGCTATGCGATGCCGCTATTTCTGACGATCTTCGCCGCCCTGCTGCTGGGCGAGGTTGTCCGCACGTTCCGCTGGACAGCCGTGCTGATCGGCCTGTCCGGCGTGTTGATCATTCTGTGGCCGCGACTGGCGTTCCTGAAGGGCGAGGCCGGGCTGCCCGGCGAGACGTTCGGCGCTTTGTGCGCTCTGTTCGGCGCCGTCGTCGTCGCGCTCGGCTCTGTTGTCGTGAGCCGGCTGATCGTGGCCGAGCGCACCTCGACGGTGGTGTTCTACTTCTCGCTGATCTGCTCGCTCGGGTTCCTGTTTTCGCTGCCGTTCGGCTGGCGCGTACCCGATGGACTAACGCTGTCACTGATGGTTATCAGCGGCTTTCTCGGCGGCGTCTCGCAGCTCATGGTCACCGAGAGTTACCGCTATGCCGACACGTCGGCGGTCGCGCCGTTCGAGTATACCTCGATGCTGTTTGGCATCGCCTTCGGCTTCTTGCTGTTCGGCGATCTGCCGACCCTGACAATGCTGATCGGCTCCTCGATCGTGATCGCATCCGGGCTCATCGTGCTGTGGCGCGAGCACGAGCTTTCCATCCGCCGCGCACCAACCGCAACCTGGCCCTGGGCGATGATCGGCGCCGATGAGCACGACAGCGGTTGATTAGCTGTGTGCTGAGCTATTCGATTGACCCCCTGGGCGCCATGCAGGAAGTTCTCTGACGGGCCAGCAATCCAGTGGTACATCTGCTATGATCGAGCGGTTGGGAGGGGCGCAATCATGACGGGAACCAAAACCGCGATTGTTCTTGTGCACGGCATCGGCGATCAAACGCCACGCGCGACAATCCGGGAGTTTCTTCGCACGCTCTCGCGCCTCGGATTTTCCCCGCGTAGCAGCGAGCAGACATTCCGCGAGCCGCAAACGAGCAGCGCCTCCTTCGGCTACTTTACGGCCGACAGCAAACTCGGCGACCGCCACGTCGCGATCGCAGAGTGTTATTGGGCGGATCTTTCGCACGTTCGCACCGGGTTTCTCGCGACATCGCGCAATTTCTTCCAGCTCATCGTCGATGCACCCGACATCATTTATAGCTGTCTTGGTCCAGACTTCACCGGCCCGCAGCCTCGCGACTACGCGAGCTTGCGGTTCTTGCGCGCGATCCTGGCAGTTGCGCTGTGGATCATTTACTTCCCGATCATGGCGATCAATATCGCTTACGCCGCCTACGTCGGCGCCTTCGCCATTCATGCGCGACTTGTGAGCGACGTAACGCCCGGCTCAAACGCGGTGAAAACCCTCATCGCGACGTCGCTCGTGGTGGCCGCCGTGATTTTCCTGTTGCAGTGGCGGCGATCGTTCAACGACTACTTCCGCGCCTTGGCGATGATGACGCTTGCCATCGTGTGTACGGTGTTTTTCTTTTGCTGGTAGGGCCCCAGCTACTTCGAGTGGGACCTGACGTATCGAGCCATGGCCGCCTTCTTCAATCACGGCTTGAATGCTCTTTGGGGCATCGTTCAGGGCGCCGCGCTGATCTATCTCGTGAGTATTCCGTTCCTGCTGATGTGGTTCAGGGAACGGCGGCAGGCCATCCTGCTCGGTTTCGTAGCGATGTTCCTGGTCATCAGGTTCTGGCTGTTGTTCATCACCACGTTGTGGCTCGTCTTCATAACGGGGGTCTTTGAAAAGCAGTTCTACCAGCAAATGATTGCCGACATTGGCGGCCCCATTCGCTTCATCAGCCTGCTCTGGCTCGATCTCGCGATCGTTTGCGTGGCTATGGCCATCGTCCTGGCGGTCTACAACAAGCGAACGCGCATGGGGCGGGCGGACATTCCCCATGCCGGCTAGAGCATTTTCCACCTGATCTGGGTCGCTACCCGTATCCGGCGTGGCGAAAGTAGTTCGCGCACTCGTCGGGTGCAAACGTCTTGATGAGGCGGCCGATCAGCTTCATCAGCGCCTTCACGGTGCGGGCCGCGCCCTTGCGCAG
>CAMDPA010000312.1 GCA_945903565.1 Devosia equisanguinis
CGACGGCCCGCACCCTGAGATCTTTCGAGTATCCCTTCGCCATCGCGATCCCCGCCGTTGCTGCCGGTGGAATCCGAATCTGATTTGCGCGTCCGAGGGAATCCCCTGTAACTGTTTTGATTCACATCAAGTGGAAAGCGCTCTAGTCGCTCCGGCGCAAGCGCCGTCGCTCCGCACTGCTAACCCAACCAAGGGCGTGGCGCTACTCCGCCGCGAACATTCGCGCTTGGCGGTCTCGGCTTTCTAAGTTGCGTGGCAGTCACCGGGCCAGCAAGAATATCCCGGCGCCGCGAAGCGGAGTCGGCTGGTGCAAACCAGAGAGCGGGGCGGCAAGGCCTCGATTATTTTAGTTTTGGATGCGGCCATCGCCGCCCCGCCCTGTCGAAGTCGCGCGCTTTCAGCACGACATGCAACGAGGGTGGGCCCTCTTTTCGGATCGCGGTACCACCATCCTCCGGACATCCTGAGATCCGGAGTTGAACGGGATTTTCGCCCCGTCCGGCAGTGATCCCCCAGAGGTAGCTGATGTCCCCTGGCGTATCCGGCACACTCCTTTCGCCCACAGGTTCCCAGCTCGAGCCTGCGCCCCGGCGTGTGCGGAAGGATTTGGGGAGGATGCGCTACGTTGCGAGGGCGGGGATAAGTTCGGCGGTGAGAGCGGCGGAAAACTGGTTTCGACCTCTATTTCGACCGTCGCTCGACGTGGTCGTTTGATCACCTCTACGTAGGCGAAGCCGTGATGAAGGTGGTCGAAGCCGGTTCCAGCCTCTGTCGCGATGAAGAAAGTCGAGAATCGGGCGTCAGCGTCGCGCCCGCGTCGACGAATTCGCGCCGAGGGCGCGACTGGGGCCGGCCCCAAACCCCAGCCGGAGGGACGCCCTCCGGACCGCCCGTCTTTTTATGCCACACGAGAAAACACGAACGTGCCACCACGGACCGGGGCGAGGGCCGCGGCCGTCATGCCGGAGGCATGCATGTGCATGACGTCGGGGAGCGTGAGGGGCGAGGCCCCTCACATTGCCCGCAGGGCAATTTGCTACAGCGCATACGAAGCTCGAAATGGTGGCTGTCCCCAATTCTTCGCGAGCGGAGCAGGTCGACGTTGTCGCGCGCGCCGCGCGGGCTGCGCAGCCAGCGGCCGAACGGCTTGGCGTCACCACCATCGAAGGTGCGGGCGAAGAGGTCCATGGCTACCACTCGGCCGATCTGGGATCGAGGTTGCGCAGCGACGCCCGGCGGCGGAATACGAAGTGTATCCGCAGTTCGGCGTCATCGTAGTCGTAGAGGACAACGAATGGCGTGTCCGTCACAGGATAGACCACGAGCTTGAGGCGACGATGCGGCCGCTTGGTGCGCGGGTGCCGCGCGAGGTGGAGTTCGATGGCCTGCTGCAGCAAGTCGCGCTTCTCCAGCGCTACCTTAGCTCCGAAGCGGGCGGCGCCTTGGAGAAGCAATTCCTGCAACTGATCCCTGGCGGTGAGGGAAAAGCGCACCGCCCTCATGCTTTTGCTCTGGAGGCACCAGCTCGCGCAAGGGCCTCGTCGATCGACGCCCAAGCTTCCTCTGCGGTAAGCGTCCGCCCCTGGCGGAAGTCCTGCCGCGATTGCTCGACGAGGGCCAACTCATCGTTGGTCAACTCGCGCGGGAGCACGCTTTCTTCGAGGCCATCGTCCTGCATGGACTGAACGATCTCGGCAACGGCTTGCACCTGCCCGTCGTCGAGGGCAGCGAGCTTGTCCTGAATCAGCGCTATGGCTTGGGCTCTGGTCATTGCGTGAAATGATAACATAGATGGATTAGTCGGGCCATCTCGGTGACGAGCGTTCGTCGCTGAGCTTCAAAAACCTGGCTCATCCCAGCCGGGACCTGATTGGTGCCTCCGCCCGTCGAGTCGCTTCCACTCTCCGCACCAGTTTGTCGGAAGTACCTTCGGATACTTGGGCTCTCCGTATTTATCCGAAGCCACAGGCGGGAATCGTCGACACTTTAGCCAAGAATGAGTGTCATCCTCGTCGATCGGCATCCAGTGGGTCACAAATTTGCAATTGTCGCAGCATTCCCGATCCATCGGTCGCTAACTCCATGTGCGAGTTTTTGGGGGGCGATGCGTCTGACCTAGCCACCTGAAACTACTTCCAGTTGACCTGAGTGTTGGATCGCGGCCTAGGAATCCTAGCCGCGACCCGATCTGTAAGCCTCAGAACGTCCCTTCCAGGATGTACAGCCCGCCCGTGAACCGGTCGACGCAGTAGACGATCCGGCGTTCGTCGACGAACACGTCGTTGATCTGGATGGCGCCGATCTTGGAGCCGTTGGGGGCGGGCGGAATGAACGTGCCGACAGTCTCGGGGCGGTAGGGGTTGGAGATGTCGTAGGCGACCAGGCCGCCACCGAAGTAGGTGCAGAAGATGAGTTCCTCGGAGTGGAATGAGGTCGGCAACTCCAGGTTCTCGTGCATGTTGTGGGCGCCGAAACGGCCCCCGCGATGGGCGAACTCGTCGAAGTCCGGCGGCGGGCACGTGGCGATCGGGATCGGGTTTTTCTCGTCGCGGATGTCGAGAATCCAGACGAGCTTGGGCCAATCCTTGGCGCCGTCCACCGTCGACTCGTCGGCCACCACCGCCAGACCGCGCTTGAACAGCGGGATCATCGTGTGCGTGAAGCCGGTGTAGGGGGGCGAGTTGTCCCAGCGCGAAATCGGCTTGGGCTTGGACTTGTCGGAAATGTCCATAATCAGCATGCCGCCGTCGAGATAGGCGAGGTAGCAGCGATCGGGATGGGACGGGTACACGTTGGTGTTGTGGGCGCGAAAACCCTTGTCGAGCGAGGGGGCCTTGTGGCGCTCGATCGGCGTCTCGCCCTTCTTGGTGCCCGGCAGCCACCAGCGGCCGACTTCATGCGGCTTGGCCGGATTCTTCACGTCGATGATGCGATAGCACTGGTCGTCGAGCTCGTGGCCTGCCTCGAAGTCAGCGGCGCCAGCGGCCATGTGAACGTACTGGCCATCGGCGAACCACAGTACGTGTACGCCGCGCGAATTTGGACCCGAGCAATCGAAGAACGAGAGAGACTTGGGGTTCTCAGGCTTGGAAATGTCGAACAGCTCCATGCCGGCGGGCTTCTGGCCGACCTTCTGGGTCTGGTAGGCGACGGCCATGATGTTGCCGTGCACCTCCAGCGAGTTCGAGCGCATGTGGTTGGTCGGCAGGTTGGTCTGGACGACGACCTTGGGGTTCTTCGGGTCGGTGACGTCGACGCCGGTGAAGTTCTTCGGTGCCGACTCGTGCGCGAGCCAGATAATGCGGCGGCCATCCGGCGCGATCTGGATCGACATGCCCTCGCCCATGCCGCCGAAGCCGTCGAGCTGGTGGTTGGCGAGCAGCTTGAAATTTTGGATCAGCGATCCCGTGCCTTTACCTTTGGCCAAAGTCGGTTCCTCTTGGGTTGGGTGGTCTTCTTGGAAGGGGATGGCGGCGGTTATAGCGGGATACGCTAGGGTTGCAAAAGGTGAATGCGGGACGGCCGTTCTTGGCTGGCGCTGCGCCCACTATCGGGTGGCCATGCCTGGGCGGCTTGGCGCGGCAAGCCGCCTCGCCGGGCGCACGCAGCCGGAGCAACCTGCGGCACTTATTGCTATCCATCTGATCTGGCTTGCTACTTTGAGCACATGAAGAAAAAGGCGCTCGCTGATAATTCAGTGATGTTCCTCAGTATCTTTAGCGCAACATTAACCTCCCCCCCCTAGCATCGCCCCTTCAACGACTGCTTTTACAGCAGTCAGGCGAGCGAGTGCGGATACCGCGGTGGCAGCGAGTACGCACTGCGGCTCTGGGCCCCCAGCGGGGGCGGCGCCGGGGAAGAGTCAATTGCAACGCGACGTGGAAAACCTGGGCCGGCAGCACGACGCGCGCGATGGTGCGACTGCGAAACAGTCCCGTCCGCCGATGCGCTACGAGGCCTTCAAGGGCTGGCGCGGCATCTGCGCACTCCTGATCGCGCTGCATCATTTCGGCGCGGCAGGCTATATCTACGATCTGTCCATCATTCGCCATGCTCCGCCCGCGGTCGATTTCTTCTTCGTGCTGAGTGGCTTTACCCTGGCCTATGTCTATTCCGGCCGGCTCAATTCGGCAGGCGACGTCGGCACGTTGCTGTGGCGCCGTCTGGGGCGGATCTGGCCGCTGCACGCGATCGTGCTCGTTGCGTTTATCGGCCTTGAAGTTCTGGCATCGGTAATCGCGGCCAAGACCGGTGTGCCCAGGCGCATGGCGATGTTCGATCCCGAGTCGGCCGGGCAATTGGCCGCCATTCCGACGCACCTGTTGTTGCTGCATAGCTTCGGGTTGCACGACCAGTTGACCTGGAATGTGCCGAGCTGGAGCATCAGCGCGGAGTTCTGGATTTATCTCGTTTTCGCGCTGGTCATCTTGTTTGTCCGCCGATGGGCGACTGTGGCCGGCTTCGGTCTTTCGCTGCTCGGACTGGCGGTCGTTGTCGCCAACGTCGAGGAAATGGGCGACGCGCACTATAGCTTCGGATTTTTCCGCTGCCTCTGCGATTTCTTTCTGGGGCTGGCCGTTTACAGAATCACCAAACGTTTTCCGGCACGCCTTGCGATGGCCAGCGCCGTTGAAGTGGTCGCGGTCTTTGCCGCGTACGTCTATGTCGCCTACTTCAGCACCGGCCAGCTTTCGTTCGCCGCTCCGCTCGTGTGCGGCATCCTGGTGTGGATCTTTTCCCACGAGGCCGGCATCGTATCGCGGGTGCTCGAAAGCCGGCCGTTCGCCGCGATCGGGAACTGGTCGTTCTCGATCTACATCATTCATTCGCTGCTGATCATACTGATCAACAGAGGCGCCTCCTTTGCGCAGCAGCGATTGGGGACGCCACTCCTAATAGAGCTACAGACGAACCACGGTCCGCATCAACAGCTCAATTTCGGCGGACCGCTGGTGATGGACGCGGTGACGATCGCCTATGTCGTCGTGCTGATCGCGCTGGCTGCCTTCACCACCCGTTTTGTCGAAAAGCCGCTGCAGAAGAAGTGGAACGGGCTGCTCAAGCCGCGCGCGGTTGTTGTGCCCCACGCTGTGACGGCGTAGGTTTTGGCGCTCGCGCGGGCTCGCAATAGTAAACGCAAGTAAGCTCGGAAAAGCCTTGAAGGTGGTGGAGATCACTACCGCCGCCTTTCGAGGCAAGCTCGGCCCAGGTCGTTCAGATGACACGGGCTGCGTTCGGCGCCTTTATCAAGGCCGAGACCGAAAAATGGGGTAATGTGATCAAGGCCGGGAAGATCAAGCCGTAGACCGCGTCGTAACCTCTTGGGGAGTTTGAGATGCGCTGGATTCTCGTGTGCTTCTTGGCCCCATTCGCAGCTTTGGTAAGTTCGCCGGCCTTCGCGCAGATCACGCGTGCGCCAGCGCCCAAAGAGGCTTCGAAAGTCACGGTCGAAACCTATGCCAAGGGGCTGGTAAATCCGTGGGCGTTTCGGTTCCTGCCCGATGGCCGCATGCTCGTGACGGAGATCCGTGGCACGCTGCGCATCGTCGACAAATCCGGCGCCGTTTCTTCCCCGATCAAGGGCGTTCCCGCCGTCGTCGCTTCGGGGCAGGGCGGATTGCTCGACGTGGCGCTGGCGCCCGACCATGCGACGAGCAATACGATTTATCTCACCTTCTCTGAGCCGCGCGGTAGTGGGCGCATCGGTACGTCGCTGGCGCGTGGCCGTCTGGTGCTCGACGGCACGGAGGCGCGGCTCGAAAACGTCGCCGTGGTCTTCCAACAGAAGCCGGACTATGCCGCGCCGATGCACTTCGGTTCGCGCATTGCATTCGCGCGCGATGGCAGCGTGTTCGTGACATTAGGCGAGCGCAACACTGTGCGCGAGAGCGGCACGATACAGCAGGCCGCCCAAAACCCAGCCAATCATTTCGGCAAGGTCGTGCGCCTGAATGCGGACGGGACCGCGCACGCGGCGACGCCGAAGCTTCCCAACTGGGCGCCTGAGGTGTGGTCGATCGGCCATCGCAATCCGCAGGCCGCCGCGATCAATCCCGCGACCGGCGCGCTATGGACGGTGGAGCACGGCGCGCGCGGCGGCGACGAGATCAACATTCCGCAAGCCGGCAAGAACTATGGCTGGCCGGTGATCTCCTATGGCCGCGATTACTCCGGCTCCAAAATCGGTGTCGGCACACAGCAAGCGGGCATGGAACAGCCGGTCTATTATTGGGACCCGTCGATCGCCCCCTCCGGCATGGCGTTCTACACGGGCGACCTGATGCCGGCGTGGAAGGGCAACGTGTTCGTCGGCGCACTGGCCGGCTCGCATCTGGCACGGCTGGTGTTGGCGGGCGATAAGATCATCGCGGAGGAGAAGCTGCTTTCAGGCGAGCGCGAACGCATTCGCGACGTGCGCCAGGGCCCCGACGGCGCGCTCTACGTCGCGACGGACAATGCACGCGGGCGGATCTTGCGGATCGGGCCAGGGAAGTAGGGGGCGTAGGGCGGTCAAGCGCGGCAGCGCGCAGCCCGCC
>CAMDPA010000313.1 GCA_945903565.1 Devosia equisanguinis
TCGCTCGAACTCGACGAAAGCCTGATGCAGGGCATCGGTGCGGTTCGCCGTACCAGCGAGAACATCACGCGACAGTCGATCAAGGCGCTCGAAGGGCTCGCGAGCCAATCCGAGCTGCTCAAGAACGTTTCGGAGAACCTGCTCGGCCAGATCAACACGATCACCAACCGGTTCGACAACCAGGGCCAGCAGATCATGCGCGCCGCCAACGCCCTGGAGACGGTCAACTACAAGATCGACAAGACCCTGCAGAACCGCCACTCCGAACTGTCCGAGACGCTCGACCGGCTGTCGGGCAAAGCGGTCGAGTTCGACCAGGCGGCTCACGGCTATACCCGCCAGATCGAGGGTTCGATCTCGAACGCCGAAAGCCGCGCCCGCTCGCTGACCGCGGAGCTGGCGCAATCGACCGAAGAGCGCAGCCGCGCGACGATCGCCGACATCGAGCGCCTGCGTTCGACCGCCGTGGATAGCACCGACCGCGCGCGCGAAGATCTGCGTTCGCGCTTCTCGAACGTCTCGCATGAGGTCAGCCAGGGCCTCAGCTCGCTGACCACCCAGTTCACCGACGCCTCGGGCGAAGCACACCGCCGCACCATCGAGGCCACCAACCAATTGTCGGCGGAGCAGGACCGCCTGCGCGCGCAAACACAATCCCTGCCTGGCACGACACGCGAAAGCGCCGATGCCATGCGCCGTGTGCTGCACGACCACTTGCGCGCCATAGACCAGCTTTCGACCCTGTCGCAGCGCGAAGCCGCGGTGCGCGATGTGACCCGCCCCCTGCCACCACCGCAGGCGCTGGTTCCCATCCCGCAGCCCACGCGCGACGATCAGAACAAGGCGATCTCGTCGCTTGGCGCAGCGCTGTCGCAGGTAATGCAGGGACGCACACGGCCGCCGGCTGGCGCGCCGGCCCCGCAATCCTCGCGGCCGGTATCGCCGGCGGCGGACGCACGCGAGGGCTGGTCGCTCGGCGACTTGCTCAAGCGCGCTTCGAATGAAGAACAAGGCCAGCATGCCCAGCCGCGTCACACGCAGCAGGCCCCTGCCGCGCCGCAGCGGGCCGGTCTCGATTTCGCCGCGGTCGCCCGCTCCCTCGATGGCGCAACGGCAGCTGCGATCTGGCAGCGCTTGGGCAGCGGTCAGCGCGGCATCATGGTGCGCAGCACCTACACGCCGGAAGGCCGCGTGATGTTCGACGACACCGTCAACCGCATTCAGAGCGAGCCCGGTTTCGCCGAGACGACGCACCAATACCTGCAAGACTTCGAGCGCGTGCTGCAGGAGGCCGACCGGCAGGACCCCTCGGGCCGCACCGCCGATGGACACCTGCGCTCCGACCATGGCCGCGCCTATCTGTTCCTCGCTCACGCCGCAGGCCGGATCGTTTAGCCGTATGACCCGGCTCACGCTCGCCGCCCGGATCGAGACATGGCCCATCGCGGGCGCCTTCACGATTTCGCGTGGCGCCAAGCACGAGGCAGTCGTGGTCATCGCCGAGCTGAGCGATGGCCACTATATCGGCCGTGGCGAATGCGTGCCCTATCCCCGCTACGGCGAAACGCCGGAGGCGACGCTTGCAGAAATCAAGGCGCTGGGAACAAGCGTCGAATTCGATCGTCCATCGCTACAGCGCCTGATGAAGCCGTGCGCCGCGCGCAATGCGCTCGACTGCGCGCTGTGGGATCTCGAGGCTAAAAGTGCCGGCCATCGCGCCTGGCGGCTCGCGGGTTGCGCTCCCCCCGCGCCGCTGCTCACTTGCTACACGATCAGTCTCGCCGCTCCCGATGAGATGGCGGCCAAGGCCGCATCCGTCCAGCATCTGCCCCTGCTCAAGTTGAAGCTCGGCGCCAGCAGCGATGCCCGCGGAGATGCCGAGCGCATGCGCGCCGTGCGTAAGGCACGCCCCGACGCACGACTGGTGGCAGACGCCAACGAAGGCTGGGCTGTCGCGGATTTAACTGGCCTGATGGACGTCGCTGCCGAAGTCGGACTCGAAACGGTGGAGCAACCGTTGCCCGCAGGCGCCGACGATGCGCTGGCGCGGATAGCCCATGCCGTCCCCGTCTGCGCCGATGAATCCGCGCATACGGCCGAGGGCCTCGCGGACCTGTGCGGCCGCTACGATGCCGTCAATATCAAGCTCGACAAGACCGGCGGCCTCACCCACGCCCTCGAAATGGCCACGGCCGCGCGCGCGCTTGGCCTCGACATCATGGTCGGGTGCATGGTCGCCACGTCGCTGTCGATGGCCCCCGCCCTGTTGGTGGCGCAGCGCGCGACGTGGGCCGATCTCGACGGCCCCCTGCTGCTCGCCCACGACCGCGCACCGGGACTTGAGATCCGCAACGGCATTATCTCGCCCGCGCCTGCGGAGCTGTGGGGGTGAACGGGCGGGGTAAGACCCGCAGGGTCTGACCCCGCCCGTCCTGCCGAAGGCGGGCACGCAACAACAGTCTGACCCTGCGCTAAGCCATACTCCGCTCCATCCGCCGCAACGCGAGCCCTGCGAGCAGCCCGAGCGCGCACAGCACGACCATCGCCAGATAGGCGCGGCCCGCCCAGGCGGCGAACAGCGGGCCGGAGATCAGCATCGCGCCGGCCATGGCGATGCCGGACGTGAACGTCGATAGCAAGGCCTGCGCCGTCCCCGCCGTCGCCGCCGGAACACGCGCCGCGATCCAGTGCATCGAGCCCAGATGGGTGGCGGCAAACGTTGCGGCATGCAGAATTTGCAACGGCGCAAGCAGCAGCGGCGAGGGGTCGAACGCCATCGCCAGCCAGCGCACGAGACCAAGCCCCGCACCGATCAGCATAAGCTCGAGGGCACCGATCCCCTTGACCCAGCGGCCGCCCCAGAACAGCGCGATCTCGGCCAGCACAGCGATGGCCCACAGCGTCGCGATGTAGCCTGCCGACAGGCCTTGCGCCCGCCAGTGCAGGACGCCGAATACATAGATCACGGCATGGGAGGCCTGAATCGCGCCGGCCACGGCGAGAAACAGCAAGAAGCGCTTGTCGCGCACCAACGCCACGACTTCGGCCAGCGTCAGTCGGGGCGCACCCGAAGTCGCCGCGGGATCCGATCGCGGCAACATGATCGCGGCAGCGGCCGTAAGCGCCATGCCCGCGATCATCAGGCCGAGCACCGCTTCGACGCCCTGCGTGGCGACAGCAAAGCCCGCGACGTAGCTCGCGAGAATGAAGGTGAGTGAGCCCCACAACCGGATGCGGCCATAGTCGAGCCCCCGGCGTTTGACTTCGGCCATCGTCACCGTATCGACCATCGGCATGATCGTGCCGGTCGCGACCTGCGCGAGTACGATCAGCACGATCGTGAACACGACCGGCCACGGCTGCATCAGCGCACCAAGAAAGACGAGCGCGCTGAAGCACGCCGCGAGGATCATCTGGCGATGGGCCGAAGCACGATCGGCCACGAAGGCAATGCCCGGCGTCAGAACCAGCCGCAACATCATCGGCGCGGAGGATGCGATCGAGATTTCGGTCGCAGACAGACCGCGCGCGTCGAGCCACACCGGCAAATAGGTAAGGCTGACACCATGGATCAGAAACAGCGCGCCGAAAAATACTGACAGGCGCAGCGCCAGCATGTCGGCAGCGGGCGCGTTCATGCCGGGGTTGGCCCAGTACGACGCACTAAACCTATGGCCTCACCCGGCACCCGGGCAAAGGCAATCCTCGCTTCAAGGAGGGTCCAGGGGCACGCCCCTGGTCGGGGAGCGCGAGGGCCCCGACGGCTAAGCCGTCCAAGTAAGCCAGAAAGCCCTTCGCAATCACCCGCAGGGTGATATCCGCAACATCCGATCATGCGCCCGGACCTGCTTCCAGCACGATCTCGCTGAACAGCGCCGGATCGATGTTGCCGCCCGAGAGCACACACGCAACCGTCTTCCCCGCCGTCTCGATCCGCCGCGTAAGCACGGCGGCGAGCGCAACAGCCCCGCCGGGCTCCAGCACGAGTTTCAACTCGTGATAGGCGAAGCGGATCGCTGCGCGCACCTCGGCATCGGTGACAGCGAGACTGCCCGAAAGCAGCCGTCGCGCCAGCTCAAACGTGATCACGCCCGGGCTCGGCGCGAGCAACGCATCGCAGATCGATCCGGACAGTTTCGCATTACGCTCGTGCCGCCCACTGGCGAGCGAGCGGGCCATGTCGTCGAACCCCGCAGGTTCCACCGCATAGATCTGCGCCGCGGGATTTGCCGCCTTGACGGCCAGTGCGACGCCCGAAGCAAGGCCACCGCCGGAGCAGGGGACCAGCACGATGTCGGGTAGTGCGCCCAACACGGCAGCCTGCTCCATCATTTCCAGACCTGCGGTCCCCTGGCCGGCAATCACGTCGGGATCATCGAAGGGATGGACGAGAGCGGCGCGGCGCTCGCCAGCGATGCGGTTGGCGATGGCGTCGCGGTCTTCGCGAACGCGATCATAGAGGTGAACCTCAGCGCCAAAGGCTTTCGTCCGCGCGATCTTCAAGGCGGGCGCATCGGCGGGCATCACGATCAGCGACGGCAAACCCAGCATCGTCGCCGCTGCCGCTACTCCCTGGGCGTGATTGCCGGACGAACAGGCGACCACGCCACCGGGAAATTCAGCACGATCAACCTGGGCGATCTTGTTATAGGCGCCGCGGAACTTGAACGCGCCGACACGCTGCAGGCACTCCGCCTTGAGCAGCACCCGCCCGCCGCTCGTGGCATCGAGTGCGGGGTGGGTCAACAGCGGCGTGCGTAGCACAAGTGTACCAAGCCGGCCCCGTGCGGCCCTGACGTCGTCGATTTCAGGCAAGCGCTTGGGCATGCGCCAATCCTTGGCCATGGATCGAATTGAGCAGTTGGAACTTGCCGAAGGTTAACCGTGCGGGCCGCTCAAATGCAATTCGGCCGGCGAGTTATCGCCGGCCGAAATCACGTGCTCGCTGCGCGTGTGGCTCGCGGTTCAGCTTACCACTTGGTCTTCATCGAGACCGAGATGATGTCCGTGGAGGCGTTGACGTTGCCAAGAACATGAACGCCGCCGAGCGACTCACGGTCGATCTTGCTGTCCTTCACGAAAAGGTGGGTGTAGGCAACGTCGAACGTATAGGTGTCGCGCCACTTATAGGTGGCGCCAAGGCTTGCCCAGATGCGGTCGTTATCGGGAATGCCGATCAGGCGCTTCTTGGGCGAATCGACCGGCGAGATTTCATAAGCGCCGCCCGCGCGAACCGTGAGTTGGCGATTGAGATCATACTCTCCGCCCAGCGCGAACATCCAACCATCAGACCAGTTGGCCGGAATCGCGCCAATCACGGTGCCGGGAACAACGCCAGGTACGCCGCCACCGCTCAAATTGGGAACCAGCGACAATGCCGATGTGCCATCCGAAACGAGGCGAAGCTCCTTGAACCGGCTCCACTGCGACCATTCCACCGTGCCGAGCAAGCGCGTGTTCGCCGTGATGCCCTGGCGCAAGCTCAGCGTGATCACGTTCGGCAACTCGATGGTCGCCGTTGCATCGACGGTTTGGAAACCGGTGGGGCTTCCGTTCGTGTTCGTATAAGCGCCATCGAGCTTCTGCGACATCTGAGAGCGCCAGCCGAGACCAACAGTGGTCGTGCTGCTCGGCATCCACAGATACCGGCGGTAGCACCCAGAGCCACGCCGGTGCCGTCGAACCTGGCATCCGCGCCACTTGGCACCCCGGTGGCAAAGGAGAAGCGTCCATTACCGTACTGGATCTGTGCGCCAACTCCGACCATCAGCGTGGACGACACGCGATAAGCCAACGTCGGCGAGATGTTCATCGTCAGCAACCGGGACTCGCGACCGACGACAGCGCCCTTGTACTTGTCATGCCCATGATCGAGGTCCGTCTTCAGACCATAGGGCGAATTGATCGCCATGCCGAGAAACAGGTTCGGATCGTAGTTCTTGAATTGATAAGCCAAGTAGGTGGAACCCAGCGCAGCCAGCGTGCCGATATTGCCGCTGTTGTTGGGGGCCGCGTTCAGCGCTGCATTGACGGGGCCGTTGGTCGGGTGGCTCGCCGACGTGATCTCGATCTCGCCGCGCGGCACGATCAGC
Organism: Devosia equisanguinis; assembly: GCA_945903565.1. Classification (GTDB taxonomy): domain Bacteria; phylum Pseudomonadota; class Alphaproteobacteria; order Rhizobiales; family Hyphomicrobiaceae; genus CAMDPA01. The sequence goes on from CAMDPA010000313.1 coordinate 6,093, forward strand.
GAATAATGCGACTCGGTATTGAACCCGTTCTTCAGCGCAGCGGCCGCCGGGTTCCAGAACATCGAGGAGAGATCACCGCCAGCCGCATTACCGGCGAACGATGCGCCCTGATGCGACGTCGACTGCTCGCGAATGGCGAAACCGCCGGCCATCGCGGCCTGAGCTGCCAAGCATAGTGCGCCCACCGCCACCGAACCCAGCAGGCCTGCTCGATTGATCTTCATAGTCGTGGTCTCCCCCACCCGCGTCTCGCGACCGCTTTGCGCGAGCCGCCCAGATAATTAAGGACGGATCGCAAAATAGCTGAATCGTGATCTGTGTGCGTGCGACCGTGTGACTCGGCAGCGCGGGATTCCTTGTCCCGGCGAACAGTCGTACGCCGTTGCATGATCGACAGACAAGCCATTCGGCAAAGATGGGAAGCCGTCG
>CAMDPA010000314.1 GCA_945903565.1 Devosia equisanguinis
AGTCTCGGCGTGTCGCAGAACATCGACGCTGCCGCCATGACCCTCTATGCCGGCTTCCACAACTACTCCAACGAGATCACGTTGCTCACCCCTGCGACCGGCGTGAAGACGAAGGCCAACGCGATCGACGACATGCAGCTGTTCTACACGGGTGCCACGATCAAGTTCTAAGACTTGATTAGCAGATGGGGGCCGCACTCCGGTGCGGTCCCCATTTGTGACGGTTTATATCAAATGTTGCTGCAAGACATCGGTGCGCAATGACAACAGTGCCCCAGAGAACGGCCTTAACGGCGGTGTTTGCACTTGTTTCATCGCAAACTGGTCGTATGTTGCAGGCCATGTGTCGTCTGGCCTGGGTAGGGCTGACTAGCGGGATCGTTATGAAGCGGATCGTAATACTAGCTGCGGGCTGCGGGCTGTTGGTATGTGCCTCGGTATCGTTCGCCTTTGAAGAGCAGAAGATGCAACCTGCGGGCGGTGCGTCTGCTCCGACGTCTGGCGCTAGCGCTGGGGGGCTGTCGCTGGCCGATCCTGGCGTGGCTTTGCCGCGGACGTCTGCGGGTACGAAAATTAGGGTTCCGGGTTTGGGCGTGATCGGCGAGATCCCCAAGATGGATTTCGGACTGGAGCTCCTCTATGGCGCGTCGCAGCCAGGGCAGGGTGATAGCGATCGAAATGACGGAACCGGCGTGATGGGCCGCGTGACCGTGCCTCTCAAGTCGCGCTGAACCTTCTACCAGCACATGAAGCTTGAGCCCGCTGACTTAGGTCCGCGGGCTTTGTCTTGTCCGCTCTTCGTTATGGCCTGCGGCGGGTGGCGTAGGTTTGCAGAGGCTTGTGCCGGTCACAGATTGAAGACGAGGGATTCGCGCTGTCAGAAGTGCGGCGAGCTCGTCGAGCGGATTGTTCGCTTGGGCGCAGATTCTGGAGACGGCTTGCTGAAACGTCGCTGGCGTCAGATCGCTCAACGCGAGTTCGCGGCACCAGCCCTTGCCGATAAGCCAGTCGCGATATGCGCGCTCGTCCCTGTCGAGCGGAAAGGGTGTCGGCTTAATTGCAACAGTCGGTTGCCGGGCCCAGATGCACTCGGAAATCATGCTGCTGGAGTCGGCGGTGCAGATCATGGCATCGCAGGCCGCCAATAGACCCGGCAGGGTTCCGGGCCCGGCGGTTCGTACATCGAGAAAGCGTTGAATCGGCGAAGCCTCAACCGCCGCGAGACGCGTGAGTTCATCGCTGACGTCGTTCGGTGTGCGGCGGGAGTTGGCGACCAGCCAGCGCGTACCGTGTTCGCGGTGCATCGTGACGATGAAGTTGAACAGGTCGCTCCAATCCGCACTCGTGTAGCGGATGGGACCGGCGTCGCCGCCGAGCAACAACCCGATCGTTGTGGGTGGGCCTGAGGATGCTGCCGCGAGCGCGTGCCCCACGGCGCGTTCGAGTTTGTCGGGATCGAGCCGCGATGGTTTGAGCGCCAGGGCGTGGCGGGGCCGGTCGGCATTGCGAGCATATGACGTGAGGACCAGGGCGAAATCCGCCGGGCTGAACAAGCGCAGCGAGCCATAGAAGATGTTGGGAACACTGCGCGCGCGTGCCAGCCAAATGCTGGCGGCCAGGGTTTCCGCGCCGGCCGATACGACGACATCGCAAGCGGGAATGGCCTTTTCGTCGACCCCATAGACCAAGCGCAGAAGTTGCCGGGGTGGCAGACGAGCGCGTGTCAGCGCGGCCAACACACTGCCGCTCCAGCGGCCGCGGCGAATGTCGATCCGCGATGTCTGGACTGGCCCCAGACGCTCGATCGCGGCGGCAATGCCCTCCGACAAGTTGAAGTGACCAGGCCTGCCGTCGGACAGGATCAGGATGCGGGTCGGTGGCATTGCGGCGGGGTGAAACCTTTGATGCGGTGGTGCGAACGCGTCGTCACTGTGTGGTGCGGTTGGGCGAGCGTCAATCCGCACCTGCATCCGCGCTGTGTCCTGTCAGCGGCGTTGGGGAAGACGCGGGATAACGTTGGCGCGGCGGATAGGCCGCGCGCTACAATGCGCCATCTGGAATCGAACGCGCGGGAGGCCCGTCGATGCAAACCGCCATAGCTACAGTCTGCCTGTCGGGGGATCTCGCCGAGAAGCTCGAAGCGATCGCTGCGGCGGGCTTCAAGGGCGTGGAGATTTTCGAGAACGATCTGCTCACGTTCAACGGCACCAATCACGAGGTGCGCCAGCGGATGGCGGATCTGGGGCTGACGCCGATCGCGTTTCAGCCGTTCCGGGACTACGAGGGTTGGGACGAGGCGCGGCGCACGCGTGCCCTGGCGCGGGCCGAACGCAAGTTCGATGCGATGGCCGAACTCGGCTGCGATTTGCTGATGGTGTGCTCGAACGTTTCGCCGGAGGCGAGCGGTGGCGTCGAGCGTGCCGCCGACGACTTTCGCGCGCTCGGCGAACGGGCGCGGCAACGTGGATTTCGCGTCGCGTTCGAGGCGCTGGCCTGGGGCCGCCACATCAACGATTACCGCGATTCCTGGGAGGTGGTCCGGCGCGCGGATCATCCAAACGTTGGCGTGGTGCTGGACAGTTTTCATATCTGCGCCAAGCGTACGGATCTGCGGGCGATCCGGTCGATTCCGGGCGACCGGATCTTCTTGGTGCAGATCGCGGATGCGCCGTGGCTGGACATGGACATCATGCAGTGGAGCCGGCATTTCCGGTGCTTTCCGGGGCAGGGCGACCTGCCGATCGAAGACTTCATGAGCGCGCTTGGCGCCACCGGCTACGACGGTCCGTTGTCGCTGGAAATCTTCAACGATCAGTTCCGGGCGGGCTCTTCGCGCGGTATCGCGGTCGACGGTCGCCGGTCGCTGATCTACATGGTCGACAAGATGATCGAACGTGGTGGAAGCGCGCTTCAACGTGGTAGCGAGAGGTTGCCGCCGCAGTCGACGTGTCGAGGTGTCGAATTCGTCGAGTTCGCGGTCGACGAAAAGGCGGGGGCGGCGCTTGGCAAGATGTTTTCGGGCATGGGTTTCGCCAAGACAGGAACGCACGTCTCGAAGGATGTGTCCCGTTGGACACAGGGGGGCATCAACCTCGTCATCAATGCGGAGAAGGATGGTTTCGCGCACGCCTACCAGATTTCGCATGGCACCAGCGTGTGCGCCATCGGGCTCAAGGTCGACAATGCCGCTGCAACTCTGGACCGCGCCGAGCGCCTGCTCGACAAGCCGTTCCGTCAGCCGGTCGGGCCGGGCGAATTGGAGATCCCGGCGGTGCGCGGGCTGGGCGGCAGCCTGCTCTATTTCATCGATCAGTCGAGCGAGTTGGGCCGCGTCTGGGACATCGAGTTCAAGCCGACCGGCGAGGTGTCGGCGGCAGCGCTTGCAGGGGCCGGCCTCACGGGCATCGATCACATCTCGCAGTCGATGCAGTATGAGGAGATGCTGTCGTGGCTGCTCTTCTACAGCTCGCTGCTGGTGGTGGAGAAAACCAGGGAGCTCGACATCGCCGATCCCGGTGGCCTCGTGCGCAGCCAGGTCATTCAGACCGCGGATGGCGCGTTGCGGATTCCGCTTAACGGCTCGCAAAGCGCCCGCACGCAGTCCTCGCGTTTTCTGTCGGAGTTCTTCGGCTCGGGCGTGCAGCACATCGCGTTCAATTCGGACGACCTCGTCGCGACCATGCAGCGGCTGGTCGCCAACGGCATCAAGATGCTGCCGATCCCGGAGAACTACTACGACGACCTGGAAGCGCGCGGCGACCTGACGCCCGAGCGGATCGACCTGTATCGCGCCAACAACATCCTCTACGACCGCGACGAGCACGGCGAATATCTGCAGGCCTACTCGCAGAGCTTCGAGGAGTTGTTCTTCTTCGAGTTCGTGGAGCGCCGCGGCTACAAAGGCTTCGGCGCCGTCAACGCCCCGATCCGCCTCGCCGCCCAAGCGCGCCTCGCGCGCCACCCGGCAGTGCCGAGCCGGTGAGTGCGTGCGGCCTGCCGATGAGGAAGGAGGGAAGGGAACGCGCGTTTCGGCGGGGCATTTCGAAAGGCGGTGAAGGTGCAGGTCCAGGGCCCAGGGCCATTCAATTTACGCTCGTCATCCCGGACAAATGAGTCCTCTTCAGGCCGAGTGCTGATCCGGGACCCAGCATAAAGAGTGTGCGAAGCATACAATGGCGTCTTCGGCACTCCTTACGCTGGGTCCCGGCTCTCGTTCCCCCGGCTCGACGGCCGTGGTCACTTCGGCCGGGATGATGCAAGAATTGAATGATGCAGGTCCCGGGCCGCGCCACATACGGGCGACGCGCGCATTCCCTCTCCCCGTTCTCACGGGGAGAGGGTTAGGGTGAGGGGCGGCCTCTTGCGCAACGCTCCACCAAACGCCTTCCGCTTATCAAAGTTGACCGCCCGTGCCGGTCGAGGACGTCGAGGTCGCCCCCGTTGCCCGACGCTTTTGCGGTCCCACACGATCAAGCGCACCGCGTGCGAAGTTTCGGCCCCGGCGGGGCCGTTCGCATGTAGCTACGGGTGGAGCGCAGCGGAACCCGTAGACCGTGGTCTCCCCTGATTCCGGTGTCGGCCCGTCGAGCCGAAGGCTCGCCTTCGGCGAGACGGGGCGAGGGAGTTGCGATGCCGGGCACGTACTCGCACGATCAATTCCTCCGCCCCTTCGGGGCGGTTACGAATCGAAACCGACATCTCCACGGGTTTCGCTGCGCTTCACCCGTGGCTACAGCCCAAGGCCCCTCCGGGGCCAATGTCAGCCCATAGCCCTTCTCCGATGGTCATCAACCGCCGGAACAAGAACGGGCCCGGCTGAGCAGCGGAAGTCGATAGCCTGGGCGCTGTGCACGTGGCCGCCCCTCATCCCGGCCTTCTCCCCGTAAGTACGGGGAGAAGGAGATGCGAGCGCGCCGGCATCTCAGCCATGGGTCAAAGCGTGGATCGTCCCACCGCGTCCAGCACGGTCGGTCCTCCTCCGCCTCCTGACATGCCCACGATAGTCTTGGCGCGCATAGGGCGCGACCGTCATGCCGGCAGGGCTATCGCATAAGAACCGTAGGGCGGGCTGAGGACGGCGCTTCCGCCGGACGAAGTCCGACGCACCGGGCGGAATGTCGGGCTTCGCGCAAAGGGCGCTCAGCGCCGACCTACGAGCGCACGTCTTATGCGATCGATAGCCCTGGTCATGCCGAGGCACGACGACGCAACCATCCCCACTGCCGCAGGACGAACCGAAGCGTGGTCCTACCACCAGATATCGTGCCGTCCAATCGGCCCGTTCACGGCCTCCGAGCCCCCTTGCCAACGCCGGACAACATCGGCCATCGTCAGTGGCGCGCCATCCAGCGCCCGCCGTTCGCGCGTCCTTCCTCTCCCGCCCAAGAGTGACCTCATGTCGAAGCTGAAGCTCAACCTTGCCTGCCTCGACTACGATCGCGTGCGGCCGCTGATGGATGGACGTGTGCAGCCACACGGCATCGATCTCAATATTTTGCCGATGCGCCCGCGCGAGACGTTTCCGCGAATGCTGGAGCGCAAGGAGTTCGAGGCGTCGGAGCTATCGCTCGCCAGCTACACGATCCTGAAGGCGAAGGGGAACTCGCCGTTCGTTTCGATCCCGGTGGCGCTGTCGAAACTGTTCCGGCACTCCTGCATCTATATTCGCAAGGGCTCGGGCATCACGTCGCCGGCGGATCTCAAGGGCAAGCGCGTCGGCACCACGCAATACGGCTCGACGGCGGTGGTGTTCATGAAGGGCCTGATGCAGGACGAGTACGGCGTGCGGCCGGAGGATATGCACTGGTTCATGGGCGGGCTGGAAGCGCCGATCCAGAATCCGCTGCTGCCGCTGACGCTGCCCGACAAGATCAAGCTCGAGTTCCTGAAGCCGGGCGTGACGCTCGAAGACATGATGGAGAAGGGCGAGCTCGACGCGCTGTTTTCGATCTATCTGCCGCCGTCGTTTCTGCGCGGCGACAAGCACATCGTCAGGTTGTTCCCCGAATATAAGTTGGCCGAGCAGGCCTACTACAAGAAGACGCGCATCTTCCCGATCATGCACACGGTGGTGCTGCGCAAGGACATCTACGACGCCAACCCGTGGGCCGCGCGCAATCTCTACGCCGCCTTTTCGGCCGCCAAGGATCTCGCGATCGAGGGCCTCTATGATACCGACGCGCTGCATCTGACGTTGCCGTTCCTGCTCGATCACATCGAGGAGAACTGGCGCACGTTCGGGCACGATTTCTGGTCCTACGGTTACGACGCCAACAAGGCGACGTTGGAAGCGTTGGGCCGTTGGGTTTACGATCAGGGCCTTGCGCCGCGCGTGGTCAAGCCGGAGGAGATCTTCGACCCCGCCATGGACGGCTCGGGCGATTTGGAGCCCGTCGTGCGGCGGAGTGCGATACCGAAGGTTTGAGCTATGCGTGCGATACGGGTAACGGGTGGTTTGGCGTTGCAATTCGCTACGCGAGCGGGCTGCCGCCCACACCCGCTTGGGAGGGAGACCCTC